>CAZKXU010000004.1:0-62197 GCA_964556665.1 uncultured Bdellovibrionales bacterium
GTGTTTTCGGGCATTTTTCGCCTTTTCTTAGTTCGAACTGCTCCTTCTAGGATTAACAATACTGGGACCGCAGGACGCGCTTGGGCAGTGCATAGCACTGCCACCAGGCAGCGTAAGACATTTAGCTTCCTTAAGTCAGCGCTAAGCGCCGTCCAGCCTGCAAACAAATTAGTTGGCATTTCGTTGCGTGCTGGAAACCCGCAGCCCCAGTAAGACGGTAAGAACTTATATTAAAGTGCGTTAGTATGTTTGCAAGGTAGTAATATTATTGGCTTCTCCTGATATTTCTCGGCCGTAACAACACTTATAGCCTGGTTCAAGGCATGTATATACTTCGCGATTCGGCTAAATTCCCTTAAAAAGGCCAGTAGATACTCACGCTCATCACAGCCACCAAAAAACGGATTGTCTAAGCCCATCAAGGTGAGCTGTGTAAGTCTCTTATCGACTAGCCTAGCAATGTCGATCCAGAACTCGAACTGAATGCGTTCTTTTATCGATAGTCCATGCCGCCAAAGAAAAATATCCCGCTCAGTCTCGGCTAAAAACCAAATACCTCCCTGTGATTCCAATTTAGGCAGTTTGTCTGCCAAAGCACCCTCGATCTTGCTTACTGCAGCGAGCAATAGGCAACTCTGAGACAGCGTTTTCCTGCAAATCTGTAAATTTTGTACACAGCTGTACAAAGATGCACTGGTACTCGTTTCTGGTGGCGTAATAAACATTTGAGATTACTATTTATTTTATAAAGCGCTGCGAGGATTGCTGTATATCAGCAAGTTTGAAGCCAATATGGGCATTGTATCCTATTAAGCAGGGAGCGTTAAGAGCCGATTTTACACATGTGGTGTTGTATAGTCCTTTTCAAACGTAACTTTTAGAAAAGACTATATCCTCCGTAGCTTTAGCGAAGGAGCATTATACTGAGAGTGGTGATATTTATGAATATCTCCATAATATGACGTTTCCGATTAATCAGTAGGTCCCTAAATTATGACAGAAACAATCTCGCATAAAGACACGGTCATGATTGTAGATGATGATCGTCTCAATAGGATCTGCATGAAGGCTATGCTGGAAGGTAAGGGGTACAACGTAGTGCAAGCCACAAACGGTTATCAGTGTATAAAGCTATGCAAAGCAAATCCACCATCGATAATTTTGCTTGATGTGATTATGCCTGGAATTGATGGCTTGGATGTTTGTAAAGAACTCCGTAAGCAATATACTCCCGAGGAGTTGCCAATCGTTATTGTCAGCACTAAAGGCAGCGGGCCTGAATTAGCAAATGGACTGAAAGCAGGTGCTAATGATTATATCACCAAACCTGTTGATCGCTATGCCTTGCTTGCGCGCTTAGAAGTACAGCTCAGAAGTTCACGCCTGTTCATGGCAAATAGGGAGAATCAGAGGAAGCTTGATCAGACCCTTAAACTTATGTATGCCATGGGCACGGTCCTGCCGGAGGCAGTTGCAATTGCCGGTGAGGGTGGGGAGATCCTCTATTACAATAAGCTTATCTTCAAGCTTTGTGGTGCGCAGATGCCCGCAAAAATCGAAGATATACATCGAAAGATCTTTGAGGGCTCAATGGATGGCATTCACGCCCAGATGCGAGACGTGATCTTAGATAACCAGTTCTTGGTTATCGATCAGGAGTATGAGGCCATGGCTAAGAGGAAGCTACGAATTCAGGTGGTATCCGAGCCTCTATTAATCGACAGTAATAATAACTGTAGGCTTTGGCTGTGGCGTGACTTTACCGACATGCGAGAGCTTGAAGGTGCCTTATTGGAGAAATCCAAATTGGAAACCATGGGTGTTTTTGCCTCGGGCGTTGCCCATAATTTTAACAATGTCCTTGGCGGCATATCAGGTGCAACAGGCGCACTTTCCAAACTTACAAAAGATAATGAGCGTGCACAGAAACTGATCGTTATGATCGAGAAGGGTGTTGACCGCGCCTCAAAACTAACAAATAAAATCTTAGGATTTGGAGATACTGCAACTGAGGATGCTAATAAAGCATACGGTGATTTAATCCACGTTATTAAAGATGTACTCCGCATACAGGATGAGCTACACGAGCATCGCATTCTTGCTAGCGCCAATTACAGCACTGAGTCTTTACTGGTGCGAGTCCCGGCTATTCAGCTATACGATCTTATTAACAATGTTGTCAGTAATGCGTTCGAAGCGATTAAAGAACGTGGAGAGGTTTCAATTTCAACAGCTATAAAACCTGGAGACACCCATGTTGAGGTGCATATTGTCGATAACGGCATAGGCATGGATCAGGACACCCTGAAACGGCTGCGCGAGCCATTCTTTTCAACAAAAGCCATGGACGTAGAGAACGGTATCAGTATTGAAGGTCACGGCCTTGGTCTTTGGTGGGTACACAACGTGCTTAGGATCTGTGGAGGCGAGATCGAATTCAATAGTGAGTTAGAAGAGGGGACTGAGGTAACGATTACACTCCCGTTGCTTAAGGAATGTTAATATACATTCATAGTTTTTAAGATTACCTTTATTTCTAGTCTTAATCTTTGTCCTAGCCTTCGTCTTCTCCCGGATCAGGGCTAGAACGAAGAATCCGGACAAGATCAAAGACGAGGACGAAGGCGAGGATTAGGATTAAGATAAGGACTGGGAATAAGAATCACCAAAATCACTATGATTTTCTGTACTAGTGGGAGGTATATAGGCTGCCCCTACGATTTTACCCACACTTTTTAACAGTTACGGATCCATCTTGTCTCTACAGTGCTCATAAAGCAAAGCCTGTACAACTTTTTTACTAAGTGTGTGCTTACTTAAATAAGTCGTTATCCCAACCTCTTGTCCTTCCGCCCAACCTTCTCCAGTAGCATTGGCTGTAAAAGCTATAATAGCACCTTGATATCCAGCAGATCTGACCTTCTTAGTCAGCACGTGGCCGTTCATCTCAGGCATCCTGATATCTATAATCATCATATCGAAGGGAGTGCCAAGCTGTAGCTGAGAAAGAGTAGCATCGAGTGCCTGTGCACCGCGACTGACTGCTGTTACAGCAGCTCCAGCGCGCTCAAAAAACTCCTCTAGCATGAGCAAAATAGATGGATCGTCATCAACTATTAGTACTCTAGGTCTCGTCATTTGATTATTGTAAAATCATTTGCCTCTACTTAGGCCTGCATCAGGCTGATGCAGCAATTTCTGTTCTATCTTCCAATTTGGTTTATTCCTTGTCAATATCCTGCTATATTTGACAGGAAATGGGCAAGGAAGTTCCTCCTCAATCTCTTCGTATATGTCATCTAGCTGATATTCACCTTGGATATCGCCGCTATAACAGGATGGCAGGAGGTGGTGCTAATCAGCGAGAGGTCGATATTAATAACGCCTTCCATGAAGCTATTGAAAAGGTAATAAAGCTTAAGCCGCATATCGTAATAATAGCCGGAGACCTTTTCCATCATGTACGACCTTCAAATGCGGTTGTGACTTTCTGCTTTCGAGAGCTTAGACGTTTAGCGATGGCCGTCAGCAGGATAGTAATTATAGGGGGTAATCATGAAACCCCTAAGCGTTCAGATACTGGGTGCGTCCTTAGACTATTCTCAGAAATTACAGGTGTACATGTAGCCGATACTAACATTGAGCAATTCAATTTTCCTGAGATAAGCACAAATGTATGTTGTTTGCCTCATGCAGCTTTGTTTGACAAAACAGATCTGCGGCTTAGGGCAGATGACCGGTGTAAATTCAATATCCTTACAGTGCATGCACAGGTCGATGAGACATGGATGAGTGACTTTGGCGGCGTAGAACTTGACCTCAAAAAACTAAGTCCACATGAATGGGACTATATCGCATTAGGGCATGTGCATTTATACCGCGGCGTAGCGCTAAATGCTTTTTATGCCGGATCAATCGAACACACAGCAAGCAATATTTGGGCAGAGGCTGGTCAGTCAAAAGGTTTTCTTGAGATAGAACTGCCTAGCTTAGCCAGAAAATTCCACACGCTTACATCTCCTAGAGAGGTCATAGTCGCAGAAACTCTTGATGCCCGCATGTTAACTCCACAGGAGGCATCAGAACAGATCAATCAGAAATTGTTAAAGATACCTGGTGGAGTAGATGGAAAGATAGTGCGTCTTGAAATTCTAAATATTCCTCGTGAAGTTGTAAGACTCCTTGATTATAAAGGAATAAAGCGCTGGAAAAACTTGGCATTAAATCTAACTCTGGAATTCAAAGGGCCAGATCGACAGGATTCACGTCAAGCCTTCTCTAGTACTGCACGCGGCACATTAGAGGAGCAGCTAGATCAATATACTAAAACCTATACAAGTGAAAGGCATCATAGCGATGAGTTTACAGCGTTGTTTAAGAGTTATTTTCAGAAACTAGAGATAAAAGAGGAGCTGCGATGAGGCTAGCTTCTCTCTACCTCTGCAATTTCAGGCAGCATGCATTAACAGAGATTCAATTTGAATCAGGTATCACTGGAATATTCGGGCCAAACGGCGCTGGCAAAAGCAGTTTGGTTGAGGCAATAGCTTTTGCGCTCTATGGCGTCCAGGCAATACGAGGGAATCTTGCTGACTTAAAGAGACGAGGCTGTAGCGCACGTGATCCATTCGAAGTAAGACTCGTCTTTGAACATGACAACATTGTTTACAGAGTCGAACGCGGCATTAGTGACGGCAAACTATTCATCGCTGGAGCTGACAAGCCGATTACCAGTAATAACCGTGAAACTACAGCGGCAATCGAAAGATTATTACGGCTTAACTACGATGAATTTATAGCTTCATATTATACAGAACAGAAAGGATTACAGTTCCTAAGCGGTCAAAAAGGTGCGACAGAACGTGAAAAATTTATTATGCGGATGATCGGCTATGACCGTCTCGAAAAGATTCAGGAGTTATTGAGGGAGGATCGTAAATCTAAGCGTAGTGAGTTGCAAGGCATCGAGGCAGGCTTAGGAACTAGACAGGAACTTGAGAGCTGCCTAAGAGTAGAGATGGAGCATCTAGCATTGGCTGAGGAAAGTTATAAGAACTCAAGCAAAGTATTGAAAAATGCTGACTTAGAGGTATTAAGATTAAAAGGCGAATATGACAAACTTGAATCACAAAAACTAAAGTTCGATAAGCTTCTGGCAGACATTGAGAGGATAACAATTTTAACGCAGCAGCAGGGCAAGAGGCGAGAATCTATTCTGCAGGATCTTGATGAGATGCCCAGCCTAGATGCGTTAGAGGAGCTAATCTCTCAGAGCCGTTTAGCGCTCTTAAAGCTGCGTACAGAGATACAGCAGCTTGAGACTGAGACACAAGCAGAGCAGTCCTTATGGAGAGAGCGAACGGTTAAAATCGAAGCGGAGCTTGCGACTCTAAGTGAGAAAAATCATGAACTAACTGAACGCGAGAGAAACTATACGGCATTAAAAGAGAACGCTCCTTGTCCTACCTGCGGTAAGGAATTAGGCGCAGAGTTTCATGATGTGAAGGGGCATTTAAGAGTAGAGAGAGAGAGTCTAGCCGAACATATATCTATGCTCTACTCGGAGCTTAAAGTTCTGAGCACTGAACCTGAGATGCTAATAGAGAAGAAAGTAAAACTTTCATCGGCAAAGAAATCGCTCGCCGTTCAAGAGTGTGAAAATGCGAGCTTAATTGAACGTCGAGCGAAGCTTGAAGGGGTAAGACTCCTGCAAGCTGAACTTTCTCGTATTGATGACGAGCAGATAGAGTTAAATAAAAAAAGAGCCGCGCTTGATGATGAGCTTTCTGAGCTTTCATTTAAGGCGGATCTATACACTAGAACAAAAGCCGGATATGAGGCTGCCATGCGTTTATTGGAGGTCTCACGACTTCAAAATACAAGAGCAGAAGGTGAGCATGAGATGTACCGCTCTTTAGTGGAAAGAGCGCGGGCAACCTTAGAACAGTATGATCAAAGACGTGCTTCATTACAAAGTCTAAAGACGGAGCTGGTATTACTTGAGGAAGGGGATGCCTTACTCACTAACTTTAGACGGGACCTTAACTCTACCCTAAGACCCCGGCTTGCTGAACTCTCTGGAGAGTTCCTGGCGGAGCTAACTGATGGTCGTTATAACACAGTCGAAGTACAGCCGGATTTTACTCCAACAGTTGTTGAAGATGGGGATCCGAAAGCAATTATTAGTGGAGGTGAGGAGGATATTTTGAACCTTTGCGTGCGGCTAGGCTTATCTACATTGGTATCCGAGCGAGCTGGGCACACCGTTTCGCTTCTGGTCCTAGATGAAGTTTTTGGCTCACTAGATGAGTTTAGACGTGCTAACGTTCTGGTATTATTAGAGCAGTTGCGGAAACGTTTTGAGCAGATCCTCATTATTACCCATATGGATGATATTCGAGAGAGCATCCAGAACGCTATCTACGTTGATTACAATCACTCTTTAGATCAGGCGGTCGTAAGAAAGGTTGAGGCTGATTTTCTTATAGAAGGCAGAGTAGTCAATCTGTAATTATTCTTATACTGACGCAGAGCCTTACAATTCAGTATTCGCCCTCGTTTTTAGATGCAACATACTTTTAGATCGTACCATAACTATTACTAGATACTAATTTGATTTGCATTCAGACTTGTATTGGCACTCGCCATCGAAGTCTGCAATCAAGGGGTTTATTTTGCTTTTATCAAAGGTTATTTTATGAAAAGTTTTGCTTTATCGATTCTTACAGCCAGTTCGTTTTTGTTCTCTATAGCATTTGCAGATAACACCACCACGGCGATTATAAAAAAAGAGGTTAAGAAAGCTGTGGGAAGGGCAATCTCTACAGCTGCTGTTGTTGGTCCGCAAGGTCCAATGGGGCCACAAGGACTTAAGGGAGATGCTGGCCCTACCGGTCCACAAGGACTACCTGGACCTACGGGGCCAGCCGGTAAGGATGGAGCTCCTGGCAAAGAAGGAGCACCGGGAAATAACGGTGAAGATGGTAAGGATGGAGCTCCTTGTGATCCTGATCTAAATGTCCGTTGTAGAGGACCTGCTGGACAGGATGGTAAAGATGCCTCCCCAATGCTTGATATCTACGTGCCAGACAAAGACGCCAACGGCATATTTTCACCATCTCAATCAGCAAATGCAAAGGACTGTAGTCAATTTAGTATTGAGTCTGTATGTGCCTACAAAGGGTGTGAATTTAGAATATCTAATACAGACTGGAACTCAGGTAACGATAATACCAGTCTAGCGACAATGACTCTGTTCATGGAGAACAACTACAGTTCATATGGTAAAAAAGGGAATGAAAGTACTCTTTATACCTATATTATGAGACCGGATGCCGCGGATCGAGGTGTTGAGCTAGGTGCCAATAAAAATGGGCATGTCGATAAAATTGATATTATCAGTGCGAACGGTGGTGAAGTTTTGATCTCTAACTATATTCCTGCGTCATGTGCCGGTCAAAAAGGAGATAGTGCGCCGTTTGACGATCCTTATCAGATTAATGTAATGGTCGATCCTAATCACGTCGCATACATCATTATTAAAGAGTAGTCTTATAGCTGAACCACTATAGACTCAGAGGAGATGGCCGACAAACGGCCATCTCCGTTTAACCAAAAAGCTAATAGATATTACCTCTCCATCGTAGTATATAAAGATGATGAATCGAATCATCATCCTTTATGTTTTCTTACTGCCAACCTTACTTTTAGCACAGGATAGTTTTAAACCATCCTCTGGTGTTCCAATTCCGCTTCAACCTTGGGTTAATTGGGTTGAATCACAACATCCGGAGTGGCGCTGTGCCCAGGTAGGAAATGAGCCGGTATGTGTCTGGCCTGGAAGTGCCAAACTTGAACTGCGCAATAATGGAGGCTCATTCGAACTAAATGCTGAACTATTACGCAAAAGCCAGGTGGCTCTTCCATATCAGAAAGGCATTCAACCGTACGACCTTAAAGTTGTAGATCGGGTGAGAGGCGAGACAACACCTGCCTTAATTGTAGATAATAATAAGGCCTCCCTTCTATTAGATGCTGGGTCCTATATGATATCAGGGCTGCTCGCCTGGGATACTCTGCCCCCAGAGATTCCTGTGCCTATGGAGTATGGGATTCTCTCTGTCTCCCTAGCCTCCGACATAGAAAAGCTTCGGATTGAGAGAACAACAAATACTATAAAATTAGAGCCGGAGATAAATACTACCACCTCAGATGGACTTAACATCAATATTTATAGACGGCTTGTTGATGGCTCTCCGTTAAGAATAGATACTAGGATCGTACTGCGTGTATCAGGAGCAGCCCGCTCTCTTGAACTTGGCTCTGTTCTTCTTCCAGGATCACTCCCTGTAAATGTCCATGCTACACTTTCGTATCAGTTTGATTCAGCAGGTAGGCTCTCATTGGAGCTTACACCTGGAGAACACACTGTTAGCATCGAAAGCGTGATGGAACAACCTGTATTAAGGCTCACTCGGCCAAACAATTTTATAAAAGAATGGCCTATAGAAGAGCTCTGGAGCTGGGTGGAAGATGCAGCGTTTCGATCTGTTGAGCTGCGTGGCATTTCGGCTGTACAGGCTGAGTTGACTACAATGCCGATCGACTGGCAGGGTGGCGCTGCTTATGCAGTTCCTTCAGGTGCTGAAGCTTCACTATTAGAGATTCGACGAGGTGAGCAATCAACCCAAGCACAGGCTCTTATACTTAATCGTGAGATGTGGCTAGACCTTGACGGAGGAGGCTTTACCGTACGAGATAAGATTAAAGGACGGATCTCAGGAAGCTACCGCTTGAATGCATTAGATGAGCTTAAGATCGGCCGTGCTATTGTAAACGGGGCTCCATGGTTCATATCAAAAGATCCGAACTCTGAACGTAGCGGACTAGATCTTAGAGAATCCGATGTCGAGATAGAAGCAGTCTCCATACTTGATGGAACTCGTACATTTTCAGCAGTAGGTTACGACACCGACTTAAGTCAGTTGAATATATCTTTGCATCTGCCCCCGCTTGCACGTCTCTTTAATGTTAGTGGTGCACGTGCTCCATCGAGCTGGATAGAGGCATGGACTCTACTTGGTATTTTTGGGTGTCTTTTATTAATTGTAGCTACCAACAGAATTTTGGGTCGCAAAGTTGCAATCATAATAGGAGTCCTGATTCCTTTAAGTCATCAGGAGTTCTTAGTTCCACGTATGCTATTTATACACCTTCTTATAGTAGTGTTGTGGTATACATTAGTAACAGATAAAAACTCTGTCTGGGGCGCAATCAGTCGATCCCTAATCTATGTTACATTTATAGCTTGGTGCTTAGAGGCGCTTGCCTTTGCAAAGCTTCAGTTTAGTCAGTTTCTGTACCCTCAACTTGAAGCTGGCTCCAGATACCGTACTGCAATTCAGGAGATTGCTATCGCGCTCGAAAGAAGCTTCTTAGCATGGCCGCTTATTCTGTTGTTGCTCGCTCTTGCTATTCTTAGTCTAAGTTGGATTTTTAATTACAAATCGACCTGGCAATTAGTAAAACGATCTGCTGCTGTATTGGTGTTGGGTGTGGTAGTTTTTAGCTTCGTAGGCGGGTATCTTTTCTCGATACTTATTGAGAACAAAGGGCCTCGGCGCACAGTCGCATCTTCTAAAGCTTACACTCCCGAGGAGGGATTGCAGAGTCGAAAACTTTATAAAGAGTATGAGAGTAATAGCATTGGAAAGACTGTAGCTCTAATGGATTTAAATGAGCCTGCAGCGCTACCAACATACGAGCAGAAAAAACTACTTACCGGCCCAGCTATCCCTAGCTGGAATTGGCGTACACATAATATCTGGTTAAAAGGACCTGTCTTAGCAGACAGCCAAATAGGAGTTTCATTTTTATCACCTGGCTTTGTTAGATTCCTAAGTGGTCTGCGAGCAGCTCTAACCCTGTATCTTATCATGCTTGTATTTAGGAGAATCGGATTCTCATTTAACCTGCCGCTGCGTGGATTGGCAACGAGCGCAGCCCTCATTCTCATTCTCATTTTATTACCGCATAACGCAGCAGCCCAGTTTCCAGATCAGGATCTGCTTAAGAGCTTAGAAGCGAGGATGAGTGCTGAGCGTTGCACGCTTCCTGATTGTGCTGCTATTGAGAGTGCTACGATTTCTATAGTTGACGATCGTATAGAGATATCGATGATTGGATATAGTAATGGCAGAGCCGCAATTAACATACCTGGCCCTTACTCCTCTTTTGCACCGACAGCAGTAAGAATAAATGGACGACCCTCTGTAGCTTTGAGAAGAAATTCATCCGATTTTATTCAGGCAAGAACAGAGAATGGTAGAAATACTATCGAAGTTTCAGGTACTGCACCTGCTAATTCATTTACGTTGCAGTTCCCTAGCAAACCTCTACATCTTAACGTTGAGGCTAGGAATTGGATTAGCGAAGGGATTTCAGCAGGCGGCACAACAGATGGAACAGTTCGCTTTACCCGTAAGAGAAGTGACAAAGTCGAGAATCGAAAGGCATCTGCTGCAGTACTTCCAGGCTGGATAATTGCCAAACGCCGCTTCTTAATCGGTGAGGATATTTCAATTTCAACACAGTTAGAACGGTTGGGAGATGTTAGTCATAGCAGACAGCTTAGACTTCCCCTGCTTAGAGGAGAGCAGGTTACTTCGGCCGGCTTTAGCGCTGAGAATGGGGAGCTTGTAGTCAACTTTAAGCCTGCCGAGAAATTCCTGAATTTTAACAGCCTGCTCCCGTATAAGGCAGAGCTGAAACTTGAATCACAAAAGGGTCGTTCACTGAGTGAGATTTGGGAGGTAGCTTGCAAACCCATAGTTTCCTGCAGCGCTTCTGGCCTGAAGCCAACCTCATCTGCTAGTGAGGGCCAGCGTGAATGGCATTTCGATCCGTTTCCTGGTGAGCTGACTACAATTAAGGTGCGCGCGTTGGATAGTGTTGGTGGTGACTTTGTTACTATTGATGAAGTTACGAGTCGTCAGGAGTTTGGAGCTTATATGAGAAGTGCAGATCTTAGTATCACTGTCAGAGTTTCAGAGCAGGCCCCATTTTGGTTTGAATTACCGGAGGGTGCTGTAGTTAAAGGTGCTACCTTAGATGGAAAAGGAGCCATTTCGATCGAAGGGAGAAAATTATCCGCCCTCCTGTCACCCGGCTCGCATGAGCTTAAGGCGAGCTATACTGAGGGGGATAAAGCAGGCATCTTCGATCGTGTCTCTGCCGTAACTTTCAGTCATCCTGCTCATAATGTAAAGGTGCAGATCTCTCCGACAGATGAACGCTGGCTGCTCTTTACCGGCGGCACAAGCTGGGGACCCTCTGTCGTATTTTGGGGGAAGCTAATCATGGTAATATTGATTGTCCTTGGATTATCTAATGTTGGACTTCTTACACTTACTCCGCTAGCCTCTCTGTTTTTAGGTATAGGCTTAACGACCCTGCCCATGATCAGGATCTGGATTCCACTCACCTGGTTGGCAGCACTTGCTCTTTATGCTGCTCAGCGCCAGATTTTTAAATCTATTCCGCGAAATATATTTTTAGTAGGCTTTGCTCTCCTTACTGTTCTCTCGCTTGCCTGTATATATGAGGTTATCGAGTATGGACTTGTCTTAACTCCGCCTATGTTAGTAGTAGGTGGCCAGTCAACTGCAGCCTCGTTGAACTGGTATCTTGATCATGGCGGTACGGTGCTTTTCAGACCCTGGATAATATGGCTGCCGTTGTGGACCTGGCGCTTACTGATGCTTGTATGGTCGACCTGGATGGTAGTAATGATTATTAAATGGATTAAACAGTCAATTGAAATTGTAAGGGTAAAAGTATAGATTTACTATATGGCAGATTCAAACGACACGGTATTTGGAAAAATTATTAGAAAAGAGATTCCAGCAGAGATAGTTTATGAAACTGAGACAGTTCTCGCTTTCAAAGATATTACTCCGCGTGCCCCTACACATATTATTGTAATACCGAAGAGATATATTCCTAAGCTCTCAGATGCCGTACAGTCCGATCGTGATGTGCTGGGTGAACTGATGCTCTCCATCACGTCGATAGTAAAGCAGCTAAATATTCCTGAAGATGGTTTTAGAGTAGTTATTAATAACGGTGCCAAAGCTGGACAAACAGTTTTTCATCTCCATCTTCATCTAATGGCGGGAAGGCCGTTTAATTGGCCGCCGGGGTAGGGTATATATGTCAATAATGGAAGAGGAAGTAGTAAAAGTCGAACAGCATGGATCTACCTTAGAGCTAACGATCAATCGCCCAAAGGCACTAAATGCACTTAACTTAGATGTCTTAGTAGCACTGTCTCAGGCATTTGAGCGGGCAGGGCGTGATAATCAACTTAGAGCAGTAATAATTACCGGTGCTGGAGAGAAAGCTTTTGTTGCCGGTGCTGATATAGCAGGCATGGTAGATCTGGGTCCGCGACCGATAGCAGACTATATAGAACTTGGACAGCGCGTAATGCGCCAAATAGAGAAATTTCAGTTACCGGTAATCGCAGCAGTAAATGGTTTTGCGCTAGGCGGCGGGCTTGAGCTGGCTCTTGCATGTGATATGGTAGTAGCTGCTAGGAATGCAAAGCTTGGGACCCCTGAGGTAAGCCTTGCCATTATTCCCGGATTCGGTGGTACGCAACGTTTAATACAACGGTGTGGAATAGGGCAGGCACGCAGGCTTGTTTTAACAGGTGAGCTAATTGATGCAGATGAGGCTGCTAGGATCGGGGTGATAGAGAAAGTTGTTGAGTCCGCCGATCTATTAACCCAGGCACGTGCTTGGGGAGATATGGTTAGCAAAAAGGGACCTTTAGCAGTAATGGAAGGGAAGAGTGTTATTGCACGCTCACAGGAGCAGAGCCTCCTTAGCGGCCTACAGTTAGAGGTTGAGGCGTTTTTAAAGCTCTTCGGTACCTCTGATCGAGAGGAGGGGATGCGAGCTTTTATGCAGAAGCGTGAGGCTAAGTTTGTTGGGAAGTGAGCTGCGGTTCTTTACTGGAACCTCGGACATATTGCCAACAACTTATCCCCATTCAGCACGTTTGCGGGCAAGATGCCCGCGGTCCCAGTTAGCAACAGCTTCTTTACTACAGTATAACTATGACATGGCTTGACGGCTTTAAATTTGATCTGACTGAAGAGGAGCGCATGGCGCAGGAGACGGCGCGCTCATTTGCTGAGAACGAGGTGTTACCATTAGCAGCAAAAATAGATCATGAACATTATTTCCCAAAAGAGCTGATCCCTAAGATGGGAGCGCTTGGATTTATGGGAGCGACTGTGCCAACAGAGTATGATGGCGCAGGTTTTTCACAGAAAGCCTACTGTCTTATCATAGAAGAGCTTGCAGCTGCCTGCGCATCAACTTCTATTATTTGTAGTGCACATAACTCTCTTTGCATCTCACCTATCGTTGATTACGGAAGTGCTCAGCAAAAAAAAGATTATCTGCCGAAACTTGCCACAGGAAAATGGATCGGCTGCTTCGCACTATCAGAACCAGGCACTGGCAGTGATGCAGCATCCTTGTCATGTCGTGCAGAGAAGAGAGGCAATAAATATATAATTAATGGCACTAAGAATTGGATTACAAACGGCCCTGAATCCGATGTTTGTGTCCTCTTTACTACTGAGAACCCGGCTGCTGGTCATAAGGGGGTTACAGCCTTTGTACACTCAATGAAGGCGAAAGGTGTAAGCTCTGGCAAGCGTGAGGAGAAGCTTGGCATCTGTGGTTCGCCTACATCCAGCATTACATACGACAATGTTGAGCTTACTGAGGAGAATGTATTGGGCGGTGCGCTAAACGGCTTTAAAGTTGCAATGTCGACTCTAAATGGCGGCCGCATGGGAGTTGCTTCACAGGCAATAGGAATCGCTCGCGCTGCATTGCGTGATGCAATGGCTTATGCGAAAACGCGCAAAACTTTCGGCAAAACAATCTCCGAGCATCAAAGTATTCAGAACTATATTGCGGACATGATCGTAGATATTGATGCAGCTCGTTACTTAACTTTAGCGGCGGCAAATTTAAAAGATCATAAGAAGCCCTATATACGTGAAGCCGCTATGGCTAAATTATTTGCATCGGAGGCAGCAATGCGAGCAAGTATCAAAGGGGTGCAGATACATGGTGGTTACGGTTATGTAAAGGAGTTCCCAGCAGAGCGTCATCTTCGGGATGCTAAAATTACAGAGATTTATGAGGGTACAAGTGAGATCCAGCGGCTTGTGATAGCAGGACATCTGTTGAAGGAGGGATAGTGTTCACACTGGGACCGCGGGCTTCTAGCCCGCAACGCAGCTCCTTCAGGCTCGTTTGCGGGCTAGAAGCCCGCGCTCCCAGTAGAAAGATTAGTATACAGCGTACTAGCAACTTAGATTTTAAATAGTATCAAAATGGCAACTAAACCTAAAAAAGCTAAAACAGTGAAATCCGCATCCCTCAAGGAGTGGCAAGATGCACGTTATAAGAAACAGAAGGAGCGTATTTCAGAATTTCAATCCATAAGTTTTAGAAAGCAGCCTGAGCTAGTAACTCCAGAAAATCAAGGCAAGTCTGATTATCGGGAGAGTTTAGGATATCCTGGAGAATTCCCCTTTACTCGCGGCGTACAGCCCAGCATGTACCGCGGCCGGCTCTGGACAATGCGCCAATTTGCCGGTTTTGGCACACCTGAGGATACTAATAAACGGTTTAAATATCTTTTGGAGCATGGCCAGACAGGACTATCTACTGCTTTTGATATGCCTTCTCTTATGGGCTATGACCCAGACCATCCTAAATCTCAAGGTGAAGTTGGAAGGGAAGGAGTTTCAGTATCAACTATTGATGACATGGAGCGCTTATTCGCAGGAATAGATCAGGACAAAGTTACCACATCTATGACCATTAACTGCAGCGCCACAGTCGCTATGGCGATGTATTTCTGTATGGCGCGACGCCGCGGTCTTAGCTTTGACAAGTTGGGCGGAACCATTCAGAACGATATGTTCAAGGAATTTATCGCCCAAAAAGAGTGGATCTGCCCACCGTCGCCAGCCGTAAAACTTGCCTGTGATATTATAGAATTCTGCGCCAAAGAGGCGCCGCGCTTTAATCCGATCAGCATAAGCGGATATCACATAAGGGAAGCAGGAGCGACTGCGGTGCAGGAGCTTGCATTTACCTTAGCCGATGGTATCGGATATGTAGAGCACTGTGTCGCGCGCGGCATGGATATAGATAGCTTTGCTCCGCGTCTATCTTTCTTCTTTGATGTGCATAATGATTTTTTTGAGGAGATTGCAAAATTTAGAGCAGCGCGAAGAATCTGGGCGCACCTAATGCGGGATCGTTTTGGTGCAGAGGATGAGGCTTCGATGAAGCTAAGAACGCATGCCCAAACAGCAGGAGTGAGCCTTACGGCGCAGCAGCCTCTTAACAACGTAGCGCGTGTAGCGTTACAGGCATTGGCAGCTGTCTTAGGCGGAGTTCAAAGCCTACATACAAACTCAATGGATGAAACCTTATCACTGCCTACTGAGAATGCAGCAAAAGTAGCTTTGCGTACACAACAGATAATAGCAGAGGAAACAGGGGTGACTCATACAGTCGATCCGTTAGGCGGTTCTTATCATGTAGAACGACTCACTAACGAGATAGAAGCAGAGGCACTGCAATACATCCATAAGATAGACGCCATGGGAGGAATGCTTAAAGCGGTTGAGCTTGGCTATCCACAGAAAGAGATAGCTGAATCAGCTTATCAATTCCAGCTCTTAGTTGACGCACAGAAATATGGAACAGTTGGCGTAAATGTTTATCAGGATGAACAGGAGCAGGAGATCCCAATACTTCATATCGACTTCGAAAAAGAGGCGCAGCAAATTGAGAGAGTCAAAGAATTTAAAAAGAAACGGAATAAAACACGATGGCAGGCATCAATGAACGACATTAAACGGGCCTGTGAGGAGAATCGCAATGTTATGCCGGCGCTTATAGACGGAGTCGATCGAGGGGTGACTTTAGGCGAAATTTCAGATATATATCGTGAAGTTTACGGAGTGTATACCGATCCAGGGTTAATATAGAACAAATTTAAGTAATTGCTCAAAAAGTGTGGGCAAAACTGTAGGGGCAGATGGTAATCTGCCCCAGGTGCGAGCGGCAGCTCGCACAAGCCTGGCCTTAATTGGCAATTATAAATTTAGGACGGCGAATTTCGACTTTCCCACTGATTGTATTTATATTTTATGGCCAAAAAAACTGCTTCAAAAAAATCACCTCTACGTATCCTCATAGGTAAACCCGGCCTGGATGGCCACGATCGTGGCGCCAAGGTCATAGCACGCGCGCTACGTGATGCTGGTATGGAGGTAATCTATACAGGACTCCATCAAACTCCTGAGATGATCGTACGAAGCGCTATACAGGAAGATGTTCAAGCTATCGGTCTAAGTATCCTCTCCGGTGCGCATATGACCCTCTTTCCAGCTGTGATTGAGCTACTAAAGAAAGAAGGTGCCCCTGATATTATAGTATTTGGGGGCGGTATAGTTCCTAAACCTGATATAGAAAAATTAAAAAAGATCGGTGTTAAAGAGATCTTCCTTCCTGGTGCGAATACTCAACACGTTGTTAAGTGGATTGAGGAGAATGTGGTTGGTAGATAGTGTCTGTCCCTCAGGACAGACACTATTGAGAACGCTAGCTAAAAGGCCAATTTTGCAATCCGCTACAGGCCTTAATCTTAATCGACTCTTTCGCACAAAATATTAAAAAGATTCGACCGAGTAAAAAAAATTGATTAATATGTAGTATCGGAGTACCTCCCTAGGCGACCGACAGGGAGCCCCACAGATTCTGCACGGGCCTCCCAGACACTTTTTCTCAAAAAAAGTAGTTCCCGTACAGAATCTATCTAAATGACTGTGTCTCGCCGCGCGGCTGGAACTTTAGATCACTTAGCTCTCTTGTTCCAAGCGACTCATCCTGATGTAAATCGATCTCATCATCGACGTTAAACACTTTAGCCCCTACCAGTCCAAAGAAGGTAAATGCGTATTTAAAATAGACCTGCGTCTTAGGTGCCACAATCTGCATGGAGAGGATATCCCCTGTGTCCTCCCTGCATGCTCCAAGATGATCCCCATCATGGTTACGTAGATGAGCATCTACTGCGCTTTCACCCACTTCTAGAGTTATCCCTATACCTGAACGGCCATTTGGATAATGACAGATTGTCACCTTCTTCTCCTCTACTACTGCTGTTGCTGTTGGAGGAACCGCTGTTGCAGTTGGTGGGATAGGGGTGTTTGTTGGTCTAGGAGTCGCTGTCGGAGGGACCGGCGTAGCAGTAGCCTCTTTGCCGCCACTCTTGCCACTTTTACCATCCTTTCCGCTTTTGCCACTATTATCATCCCCTTTCACGCTGGTACTGGTTGGAGGCGGCACGGGCGTATTCGTTGGCTTCGCAGTTGCAGTTGGTGGAATAGGGGTGTTTGTTGGTTTGGGTGTAGCTGTTGGAGGGAGCGGCGTAGCAGTAGGCGGGACTGTTGTAGGTGTCGCTGTTAGAGGTACGCATGGTCCATAATAGTCGTTCGGATGATTCGGAATATGACCACTAACCCCACTAGTAGCTATCTCAAGAGTATTCCCGAGATCTGAACTCCCTGTTCTATGACAGATTACGACCTTGGCAGCAGGCGCAAATCGCACCTTATCCGGATCGAAATACCCTAAATCCGGACTCCCATGTGGCCCTCCGCTCTTACCACTCTTGCCACTTTTCCCATCATCTCCTCCATCCTTTCCACTCTTACCATCATCATTGCCTCCACCAGAGTTCCCACTTTTACCGCTCTTACCACTCTTCCCGCTTTTTCCACTCTTGCCACTTTTGCCATCATCTTCCTCCCATGGCTTGCGGTAACTCCCTTCATCTCCGATAAAGGTAACGGTATTCTCACCAACAATATTTAGTAAAAACTGCCCTGGCCTCTCTCCATTGTTTACAAAATTCCCTACCGGAATCGGTCCTGCCTCAATTGTCCCGACATATACTGTTACTTTTCCGTCAGCAGGGCTCGGATTAACTACCAACTTTGCAGTATCCTCGATCGTTAGCTTACTAAAATAGTACCCAAATGCTGTAGTCGTAAGTGTCAAAGTCTGTCCACTCTTAATTTTCACCTCTCCCCAACAACGGTTGGCAGCTGCATTTCCGGTGACAGTTAAGGTCGTGCTTGTGGATATCTCTATGTTCCCCTGATCAGATGGACAGTAAACACTCCAACTATCAAATACAGGCAGATCAGGCACTTCGCAGCTTGAGCCGCTACAGCTCTCACCTACAGTTGGACAGCCCTGTATAAAATCATCACAAACTTTTGACTGTGCTAGTATTTTTAATCTATCCTTACTATTTACCTCGCCGTAAACTGTACTCTTTTTATCAAGAGTTAAAGAAAGATTCGATGCTGCATTACCATATGGCCGTCTGCTTTGCTGAGTGTAAGGACCTACGGCTGAGTCATAGGAATCATGTATAACATTTGAAAATGTTAGATCATCAACCCCGATCATGGCTCCCATAGAGTCATATACAAGCTCACTCATGATATAAGCTGTAAGCTGCATGCCGGTGTTAAGATCGGTCATCGCATCAACTCGAAAAACCGGATAAAAATCTGTAGTCGGAGGCTGCGCTGGAGGGTTGCCATAATCTGCTGCTGCTGTCACAGGAAGAACGTCTACTAATGTGAGGCGCACAAACCCTGGGAAATCTTGTATTTTGAAATCCGCTGCTGCATCAAATGAGGCACCAGTGCTGGTATTAGAGGTAACAGGGAATGCAGCCGTAGCAAGATCAACAGTGTCTGTAAGAATAGCAGAGTTATTACTGTCCTTAATCTTCACCTTTGTGGGCACTGTGAACTTTGTATCGTTAGCACCCACAGAAGGGGCTGTTCTTTCGAAGTTGTTATAAAACTTAGCTGCTGAAAAGGGGGATACTAAGTTTTTTGAATTTGAGCGCAGCCAATTAAGAACCTGCGAAAGCCCGTTTTCAGAAAGATAGATTCTAGTCGCCTTTTTTTCACCGAAAAGGGACATGCGTAAATTAGAGGAGGAGAAACTTAAGGCGCTAGCGATGATCACTGAAGCTAACAAGAGAAAGATCAGGTATCCTAGAAGAGTATTCCCGTTTTTTTTCATCATGAGTGCCTCGCCAAAATTAAATTTCTAAGTGCTATCACCTGCTCTGCTTGAGCGTTATAATACTGACCATTCCTTAAGCGCGATGAAGATCTGCAATAAGTGGTTAGCTTAAGTGCCGTAAGCTCCTGTGCAACTATAGCATCTGTTAACGGCAAAGCTAAAGAATTAAGTGCGCTATCTAGATATTCAATACTAAAAGCTGACCCTGGCACAAGATTATTTATCATAGTTCCACTGGACCGTATAATTCCGCTCCAATCAGCAGGTGAGGAGAAAGAGGCGCGCCCTATCTCTGTCAGTGTTGTACCTGAAGGGAATGTAGCTCCGCTTGAACTGTAAAATGTCGAATCTAATGTCAATGTCAGGCTAGAAATTGACTCTATTGTCCCCGCTAACCCGTCCTGTCTATTACTAGGAATGTTTGATAGATAGACCGTTTCGTCGACTGCAAGGCCAGTTGTGGCTACTAGGTCAAAACTTCTGGATGAAACACTTGGTGTAAAGTCAGTGGCAAGCGTATAGGTTTCACCTGTTACATTCATGCGAAACTCGATGAAGTCATTATCAGCATTAAGTAGAACTGCTAAAGGCGCATCTCCAAGCCCTGCACCACCGGGCTGAAAGTTGGCCTGATCGATCGGCATACCAGCTCCGATCATGCGCAACTCGCTTGCCATTAACTCACGCAATCCCTGTACTTCCTGCTCTGTCTTGGCGATAATTAATTCATCCCGAACAGTTTTGATAAGCTCAAAAAATGAGCTTGATATCATAGAGAGCACAACGGCAGAGAGCCCCATCGCCACCATTACACTTAACAGTGAGAAACCGGACTGTATGCTTCCTCTCCAAAATCTCATTGCATCCCCCATAACGGAAAGGTTTTATCGACTGACACTGTAGAGGGCATATTGAAAGTAGTACTAGATACAGTTACTTTCGCAGTTATTGATTGATCTGAGTTTACAGTAATATCTGTGACTCTCTTAAACTCAAGTTTTCCCTTTTTAAGAATCTCGGTCTGGTCATCCGAATCATCCAACGTTACCGGATCGATAGTCAAAATTCTTTCAAGCTTATCCGAGGCAAGTTCAAGCGCAGCACCTTGCCGAATCGCTTTGCCACGTGAAAATATAATAACCTGTAGTGCTCCAACGAACCCGGCAATTACGATACCGAATAGCCCCATTACTACCAACACCTCGATCAGAGAGAAGCCGTCTCTGGGTTGAGATCTTCTTTTCAATAGTTTTATCATAGTTTAACTAGGAAGCATTATAGCTTATGGGCTACGGTTGGTGAAATGGGGGAAAAATGGTAACTTTGTACACAAATATAATATGGCAAATTCACCCTCTAATCACCAGGAGCTTATTCTCACCCCAATAGGATATATTCATACCGGGATGAGACTTAAATTTGAGGCACCGCACCAGCCCAAGCATGAGAGTAAGGAAAGAAATATAATAAGGCTTATTCCGCAGCGGAGCTATGATCAAGCTCTAAAAGACTTAGATGGATTTGAGTATATCTGGCTGATCTGGTGGTTTAATAGAAATAGTAGCTGGAAACCAAGGGTACTGCCGCCTCGTGGTGAGGGAATAAAGCGCGGTCTATTTGCTACCCGTTCTCCGCATAGACCTAATCCGATAGGAATTACTGCTGTACCTCTATACAGCATATCCAAGTTAGAGCTCGAAATCGGAGCCTCTGACCTTCTAGATGGCACTCCTATTCTGGATATTAAGCCGTACCTACGGAAAATAGACTCATTTCCGCAGGCCGCTGCCGGTTGGGTCGATCAGATGGAGAGTCGCCTTGAAGCAGGAGCCAGCTACAAGGTTAAACTACTGAAAGAGGCTGAGGAACAGATGCAGTGGCTCGAGTCAGTCTGGAATCTCTCTTTTCGGGAGCGGCTTCTTGAGATCTTGAGTCGCGATCCGACCCCACATCGCACAAGACGGATTACCCGTTTCGGAAAGGAGCGTTTCAAGATCGGCTGTGGTGCTTGGCGCGCTATCTTCACTGTAGAGAGACAATCTGTTACTATCGAGCGAATTGATCGCGGCTATCCCGAAAGAACTCTGCTTAGCACAGAGGCCTCTAATGTTCCGGATCGCAGCGCTCAGATTGAGTTTATGAAAAAGTGGCCGGAGGCGAAGGCAGTCTAATACACTATGATTACAGATCCCAACGTTGACCAGGTCGATGAATATACCTGTTTTTTATACCTCGAGATCCCAGGCTCACAGGTCGTTATTTTTCAGGCTCTATTTGAATGTTATGAAGGGGTGGCTATTGCCCGCACCTTAAATCTGAAGCGTTCACTTGTCTGCCTTGTAACCACAGTCTCGATGGTTGATGACTGCCTGAAGATTTTGCAGGAGGCAAAGGATGTGTTCAGCTGGCGCTTTGCTCCTAAACCTACAGAGGAGGAGAGAAGGCTGTATCTAGGGTATCAGAAGGGGCGCTGATGATTAGAGATTCGCTATAATCTCTGCGAAGATTGACTGCATATCATCAAGTGAGCCTTCACGGATTGTGCCATTTGCTGCACGCGCTATCTCTTTTAGGTCTGCGAGGCTATTACCATCCCGAGTTATTCCCACAATTGTAATATTGATGTCATGCCGTGCAAAGGTGTCGCGAAAGAGCTGGATCGTATAATCCAGTGTGGCAATCGAATTTTTATCACTGCCATCAGTATAAACTATAATCGAACGTCTATACGGTAATAAGCTCTGCGTTGTAATTGTATCCAGTGCTTTAATCAAACCATCATAAACAGCACTACCACCAAGAGCCTTAATCGAATCGATCTCCTTCATTACATTTAAAGTATCCGACGTGAAAGGGGTATTTACCTGCGCTGTTGATGCAAAGCTTAAGAGGGCTTTTAGATCCTGCTGTGGCAGCATCGCCAATATCTGGCGAATCTTCTCTTTACCGACTCGCAGCGCTGCGCCTTCCATTGAAGCGGATGAATCAAGTAAAAAGAGGAGAGCTCCCGGGCGTTTGAGCTGCGGCCACTGCTCAACCAGATAATGGACAACATCACCTGTTACTGGCAGCAGACTGTTTGACGGAAGAGAGGTGTCAACGCCAAATGTTTTAAGTAACGGTTCAGTGTCGCCTAGCGGTAGGACTGAAGGCCTAAAGCCGCGCTGCTTTGCCTCAAGTTGACTTTTTTCCGTAGAGAGAAAACTTGCAAAACTTTTTATTCCGGCACGATGTGCTGGACCTGTCCAGTCAGCCTCTGAAGTGCAGATGCTGTAATCCTGCCAAAAAGAGCCCTCTTTCGGATAAAGTGCCACTAGCTGTGAATGTGATTCCCTATTCATCGCGTTAAAGATGGCAAGGCGCTGTTCGGTTGTAATTGTGAAATTAACTCTATTTGATTGCGGACTGGCTGTGCGTTTTAGTAATACGTTTTCTACACTCGTATAGTTAGAAACATATGATTCGAACGTTTTAAGTCTATCCGCGCTTACTTGTGCCTTAAGATCTGACAGATCTAATGTGGTCAGCTTATTGGAGGCAAGGTAAGCAAGCTGAGTAAGGGCGCTAAGTCCGGTACTTGAAAGATTTACATTTCCATGCCCGAAAGTAAAAGGAGTGGCCAACAAGTCTCCGTCCCCTTTACTTGCACGCGCCGCAAACAGATCGTTCCAGGAGAAAGTCGATCCCTGGGCTCGAAAGAAATGCAGATTCCGTGGCGCGACAGCAATTATGATTGGGGTGGCAAATAACTGCTTGCAATCACTTAGCTTGCCGCCAAGATTATGTACCATCGAATTTGCATAATTGGTAAGTGAAGATGAGGGTGATATCCAAGCATCTACTTTTAACTCTCCACTTGAGAGAGACTTGGCAGTATCCAAGGCATTGTCTTCAAGCAGCTGTATCTGTATGCCTGCTCCATCTGGCAATCTAGGATTTGTCTTTGCATACTCCTCCAACATTGACTGGAAATATGAGGCAACCTCTGGGGTATGTACGATCTTTACTAAGACGTTTTTGGGTGGCTTAGTTATAGGATTAGTGTTTTTGCAGCCAACAACTCCCGACAATATGGACAAAAATATTATTAAAAATCTAATCTGCATCCTTCTCTTCTTTATCATCCCTCGTTTGTAAATCCTTCAACGATACACCTAGTTTCTTTAGCAAGCGTGGAAGCTTATTTAAAATATATGCGCTTTTTCTCCAAGCATGAACTTTTTGTGCTGGATATCCTGCATAATCACCTTTCTCGTTAATATCCTGAATAACACCGGAACCGCCGGCGATACGGCTGCCGGAAACAATACTAATATGATCACCGACACCAACTCCTCCTGCTAAGACAACCTGATCTCCTATTACGCAACTGCCTGACACTCCAACTTGCCCGCATAATATAGTATGCTTTCCGATAATAACGTTATGACCAACCTGTACAAGGTTGTCTATCTTCGTTCCGTAATTTATATGTGTCGATCCAAGCGCTCCACGATCAATGCAGGCATTAGCTCCAAGATCTACCCGTTTCTCCGTAATGACCACACCAAGCTGCGGTACCGCTTCAAGGCCTTCAGCGCCTGGGTGATAGCCAAAACCATCCGCTCCAATTATGGCACCATTTTGTACTACTGAGTCAGCCCCAATTTTACACCCTTCTCTAACCACTGCGGTAGAATGCAAGATTGAGCGTGCTCCTATCGTTGCGCCATGATAAACCGTCACTTGTGGATAAATTACGACGTCATCCTCTACCGTAACACCTGCTCCGATAACGGAGAATGCACCTATAAAAACATTTTTCCCAATTTTAGCGCTAGGGGAGATCTCTGCTCGAGGGCTAATTTCGGCTGCCGGCCTAGAGAGGTGAAAGAAATGTCGTAGGACTTTTAACCATGCAGCTTGCGGGTCCTTAACCTGTATCACTGGGAAAGGAACTTGTAGGGCATCTATAGTAAGGGCGTTAGAGATAATTAAAGCTCCATACTCCTTTCTTAATTCACGCGCTAGTCTTTCCGGATTAGCCTCTCGTAAAAAAGAAAGGTGATTCTGATGCGGAGTCTCCAGTGCACAGAGCCCAGTAATAACCTTGGTACCATCTCCAACACCTCTCCCTTCAATCAGTTTTGCAAGCTCAGAAACAGCAATTGAAATCTCACGTGTCTTAATCCACATCAAGTAATCCAGAATACATTAATAATAGTTGAGGTATTGTACCGGTAATTAAGAAAAATGGCACTCAGCCCAAACGCACTGAGTGCCCCATAGGTCTACCCTATCCAGGCCACAAGGGAAGCTAAGTCAAAGGGAGGGAAGGGCCCAGCTAGGATATAACAGTATTATATCATAAAATAACGGTTGCGTGGATAGAACAATCCTCAATAAATAATAAGTACTGTAAATTCAATGTATTAACCACACAGGGAGCGCGGGCTTCCAGCCGCTTTGTATCATTGCAAGGTCGATCAAGCGGGCTGGAAGCCCGCGGTCCCTGTATATAATTTCTTGGTAATTACAAGTATAGACGAGCCACAGTGATAGCAATATCATCTTAAGCATCCGAACAATTAATTGGAGAATAATTATGAAGAGATGCTTATCTGTCCTATGCCTGTTAATACTTATTGCAACAGATCTTCACGCTGCAGTAAAGGTCGTCATTAAGGGCAATAATAAGAATGACTTCAGCGCTGCTGTATTAACTGCTGGCAGTGATGTAGTAACTGAAGACCTTGTTAACGGACAGGCAACTTTGACATTCCCCGATGGCGCTACTTCAGGCTCATTAACAATTATTACAGATGAAGGCAAAGCCACCCCAGTTTACGGACGTGTTTGTGCTAGTGACGATGATGGAAAGGTAAGCTGTAAGACCGGAACTCGCGGCAAGGTGTACTTAACTTTTAAAAGTACTGCAGGTACCGTGACAATTAAATATGACTCGCACGGATACTTTTTGGTGAATGCCAAAGGTGCACTTGCAGCATACAAGAGAAAATTCTTAACAAGTACTAAGCTCTTACTTGCAGACGCTGCCACTAGCCAGAATTTTGGTTATTACGGAGCTTCAGGTGCTAATTCAATAAAATCACTTAGTCGAAAATTAAGAATACATGAGGGTGAGACATCGGACGGGGATCTGGACGATGACGGTGCACCTGATGTGTCGGATATAGATGACGATAATGATGGCCTAACCGATAACTTTGATAATAGCAATGACTCTGATGCGACAGACCCGTTACGCATCTTTTCAAATTTTAAGCTTAATATAGTTGATAGCCTCAATGTAAATGCCAATCCTTCATTAACTCAGCCAGAAATTGACTCTGCAATGCAGATCACGACAACATTAGCAATCGCAGTGCTTGGCACGAACGGCTCTGGAGATATAAGCAGGTTGGACTGTAATGGTTTATCATACTGCAGTCTAGGAGGCACTGGAGTGGGTGTTAACTCCGGAACGGAGTTCCCAGAGGAGTTTGATACTGCCGATGACGGACTAGGCGTGATTGAAAGAGGACCGACCGGTGACTTCCAGTTAAGAACCGGAGCGAGTAGCTCATTGATTGGTGCAGGTGATACTATTATTCAAACGGTAACCCATGCTGACAGCAGCACAGAAGAGTTTGCCGGCATGTTGAATTTTGTATTTAATACCACACCAGCGCTTAAGAGCGTCACAATTGATTCAACCACAACTACAGTTGATTATACTAGAACAGATACTAGAGAGGGTGGCAATCTGAACTGTTTCAGTGCAGCATCAAGCGGAGATGTGATTATTACAGTTACTGGCTGGCGACCACAACGCCCAGGCATTGCTAGTGCAGGTGAGGGAAATTTTGTTGATATCGGAAACTCTGCCTTTGTATTCGATATACCTAACGCGCCATGCACAATTTCAGGTGGCGGAGGCTGTTCCGGTAATGGCCCTGGGAATTGCGGCGCATCATCATACAGTACCTCTGATGCAAACCTAACCATAGGCTCAAACGGCTTACAGGATAGTCGCGGCGATATCGATGCAGATGTAACCAATACCTACACATTTACCGTAAACCTAGGGACATGTTTAGGCAGCCAGGCTGCCGACTGGGGTGCAGGTGAGACTCTTTTTATCGACCTACAAGCAAGGAGTCAGGACGGAGATAATGCGGCGCAGAAATTTTGCGTTACACGTGCACCGTAGTCTGAGCATACATTTCTGGGAGATTGAATTCCCGGTATAAATGGTTATAATTCTTAATTGTCGCTGATCGAAGCAAAACCTTTACTGGGAGCGCGGGCTTCCAGCCCGCAACGGATTATCTGCAAATTCGTATGCGGGCTGGAAGCCCGCGCTCCCAGTAAAACGTGTCCCAGTCTTTGATAGGTATTGCTAATAATTTGACAATATACTCTTCAAATGAAATTTCAGGACTACTACGAAACATTAGGCATCACACGGACTGCCACAGAAGATGAGATTACCAAGGCTTACCGTAAACTTGCGCGTAAATTTCACCCGGATTTGAATAAAGAGAAAGGCGCAGAAGATAAATTTAAAAAGATCAACGAGGCGCATGAAGTACTAAGCGATCCGGAGAAACGGAAACGGTATGACGCGCTCGGTGCAAACTGGCAGGCAGGGCAGGATTTCAGACCGCCACCAAACTGGGAGGAGATGTTCGGCGGAGCCGCACAGAGGCATCGTCGTGGAGGAAATGGACAGGGCGCTACCTTTAGTTTTGGATCTGGAGGCGGCGGTTTTAGCGATTTTTTCGATGCTATCTTTGGTGACTTAGGCGGCATGGAGGGGTTTGAAAATCAGGCACGCTTTAATCAACAGGAGCAGCAACAGTCAAATATCGAGGCAGAGTTAGAGGTTGCTCTTGAAGATGCATACAGAGGTGCTACTAGAACGATCTCATTCCGCGCTCCAGGGGAGGGGGATAAGAGTTATAAAGTTAAAATCCCGGCGGGAACAACAGAAGGAACTGTTATCAGGCTCACTGGCCAGGGGTATAAAACCCGTAAAGGAGCAGGGGATCTGATGATTAAGGTTAAGATCGCACCGCATCCCCGTTACAAAATTGAAGGGTCAAACTTAACTATGGATCTGCCTGTGGCCCCCTGGGAGGCGGCGCTGGGCGGGAAGGTGGAAGTGGAGACTCTTGATGGAAGGATAAATCTAAATATACCGGCCGGATCTCAGAGTGGACAGCGTCTTCGCCTAAAAGGCAAAGGTCTACCTTTAAAAGGTGGTGGACGTGGAGACCTCTATACTGAGCTAAGAGTTATGGTTCCAAAGCAGTTAAGTGGGGATGAGAGGGATCTTATGGAGAAGCTCCGTGCGGCATCCACGTTTAATCCTAGATCTTAGTGCCTATTTTAGCAGATATTTTCTTCTGTCCTAAATTGAAATCTATGCAAACAATGCTTAAATATTAGGTATATGGATATTAATCGTTTTACCCAGAAAAGCCAGGAAGCAGTACAGTCAGCGCAGAGTCTTGCGATTAAGTTAGGGCATGCCGAAGTAGATGTAGAACATCTATTCAGCGCGCTTCTAGATCAGGAGAACGGGGTTATTCCGCGAATAATGGCGCGTATAGATATTCCGCTAGAGCCTGTACAAAGCGAGGTGCAGTCAGAGCTTCGTAGGCGGCCTAGTATTAGCGGTCCTGGAGCTGAGGCAGGAAAAGTCTTTGTAACACAAAGACTCAGTAAGCTTTTTGTTAAGGCTGAAGAGGAAGCAAAGCGTCTTAAAGATGAATATGTCTCCGTTGAGCACTTACTCCTTGCAATGTTCGAGGATGGAGGTGCGATAGCAAAAATATTTAAGACCTTCTCACTATCAAAAGACCGATTCCTCAAAGCACTTACTGAGATAAGGGGTTCGCAACGGGTGCAGAGTGCTAATCCGGAAGACACGTATGAAGCATTAGAGCGTTACGGAAGAGATCTAGTAAAAGAGGCTAACCGAGGTAAGGGCGATCCGGTAATTGGAAGAGACGAGGAGATTCGTAGAGTAATAAGAATATTATCAAGAAAGACTAAGAATAATCCCGTACTGATCGGTGAGCCTGGAGTCGGAAAAACCGCTATTGTAGAGGGGTTGGCGCAGCGCATTGTGCGTGGGGATGTTCCTGAAGGATTAAAGGATAAAACCATATTTGCACTTGATATGGGTGCACTAGTGGCAGGTGCAAAGTATCGTGGTGAATTTGAGGAGCGCTTAAAGGCAGTATTGCAGGAGGTCAAAAAGTCGGAGGGGCGTATTCTGCTTTTTATAGACGAGCTCCATACAATTGTTGGTGCAGGAAAGACAGAAGGGGCGATGGATGCAGGTAATATGTTAAAGCCGATGCTCGCCCGTGGAGAGCTGCACTGTATCGGCGCCACTACACTAGATGAATATAGAAAGTATATCGAAAAAGATGCGGCTTTAGAGAGACGATTTCAGCCAGTAACTGTAGATCAACCGAATGTCGAAGACACTATCTCTATTCTGCGCGGAATAAAAGAACGGTTTGAGGTACACCACGGGGTAAAAATTCAGGATAACGCCTTAGTAGCCGCTGCCACTTTATCACATCGGTATATCTCCGATCGTTTCCTTCCAGATAAGGCGATCGATCTTATGGATGAAGCATGTGCTACGATTCGCACCGAGATCGACTCAATGCCTGCGGAGTTGGATCAAGTTACCCGTCGATCTATGCAGTTAGAGATTGAAGAAGCTGCGCTTAAGAAAGAGAAGGACGAAGGCTCTAAAAAAAGATTGCAGGAATTAGCTAAAGAGCTGGCTGAGCTGAGGGATCGATCAACAGCGATGCGCGTACAGTGGGATGCTGAGAAGCAGGCAATTCACAAAGTACAAGGGCTGCGAGGCCAGATAGAGACTCTGCGTAGGGAGATCGAGAAAGCTGAGCGGAGTTATGATCTTAACAAGGCGGCTGAACTAAAGCACGGCACATTACCGGCTTTGGAGAAGGAGTTAAAGAAAGAGGAGCAGATTCTTACCAAGAAGCAGGGAGCCCATCGCTTACTTCGTGAAGAGGTAACTGAGGATGAGATTGCTCAGATAGTGGCACGCTGGACCGGTATTCCTGTAACACGATTAGTAGAAGGAGAGAAAGAGAAACTGCTTAAGTTAGAGGAGATACTCCATCACCGTGTAATTGGTCAGGACGAAGCGGTTTCGCTTGTATCTGATGCTGTGATACGCGCACGGGCCGGCATTAAAGATCCGAAGCGTCCAATCGGAAGCTTTATATTTTTGGGTCCGACCGGCGTAGGGAAAACAGAGCTTGCCAGGACATTAGCCGAAACACTTTTTGACAGTGAGGCTAACATGGTGCGCATTGATATGAGTGAGTATATGGAGAAGCACTCAGTTGCACGGCTAATCGGAGCGCCTCCAGGGTATGTCGGATATGAGGAGGGCGGACAATTAACCGAAGCGGTGCGTCGCAAACCATACTCGGTAGTATTGTTTGATGAGATTGAAAAAGCTCATCATGATGTTTTTAATGTACTGCTCCAGGTACTTGATGATGGCAGGATTACGGACTCTCAGGGGCGTACTGTAGATTTTAAGAATACCGTAATCATCATGACATCTAATATCGGGTCTCCTCATCTGTTAGAAGGTGTTAATTCACAAGGTGAGATAGAAAACAGCGCGCGTGAAGCCGTGATGAAAGAGCTGCGCAGCAACTTTAGACCTGAGTTTTTGAATCGAATTGATGAGATCATTCTCTTTAAGCCGTTACAGCTAGAGGAGATTAAGAGAATAGTTGATTTGCAGCTCGATGAACTACGTGCACGGCTTAAAGATCGTAATATTCGGTTTGAAATAAGTGATGAAGCTAAAGATCATATAGCACGCTCTGCTTATGATCCGATTTTCGGCGCGCGTCCATTAAAGCGCTATCTGCAGCGGGAGCTTGAAACCAAGATAGGGAAAGCGCTGATCGCTAACCGCATCGGTGAAGGGTCAGTAATCAAAATAGGGTTTGCAAACAATGATCTTGAAATTGAGCAGATGGCGGTGGTCTGAGGAAAACTAGTGGCACGCAACTTTATATATAACATATTCCATCTGTCTATTAACTGAGAGTCAGCTAGTAAATTTGCATGCAATTGCTTAAAGAATAGACTTACAATACTCAATTTTCATAAATATGAGCTTCAAAAGTGTTTGATTCGAATGAGTTTTACAGATTAATACAAAGAAATACATCAGCGCATACGATGCGCCATCCAAAGCCGTATTATTTAAGGAAATTATTTTAATTACTGACTAGGGACGAATAGATAATTACTATTTGAAGGGACGGAAGGTTTAAAAACTCCACTTGGCCATTTAACCTTAAAATCGCCCTGCAACCATCTCTCATAGCATCTACGACATTCCTTACATATTTCGTAAAATTTCGCGATTATTGCGGTCCGTAATTCAGCCACAGATGATAGAACAAATACTTTGCGACTCTTCTTCTTTGGTTGATGCGGCTTCAATATAGGCTGCGAGCGTAGTTTGGAGATCCCCATCACAGGCGTAGTTCGTTTTTGCCTTGCTTCCTCTTCATTATGTTTAATTTGCTCTATAATTCGGCGATTAATCCCCTCGACATCATTAGGACTTACAGACCCAAAACACTTCATCCAGAGGTTAGGATTGCGGCGTAATATCTGAGTTTCTTTATTAGCCTTTCTAATTAGTCGTAATAAAGCCCTATCTTGATCAAACGTTAGTACGTGAGAAGGTGCCTTAGGTATTGTTGGTAATCTAATCCAAGGGACAGTCTCCTTGGTTTCAGCTTCTAAATCACCTATCGAGCACTTAAATCCTCGCCAGCTTGAGTATCCCGGAAACACTTCTATGCTATCTACTAAGTTATCCAGCGCTGGATTTGAATATAGATAAGCTATCTGTTCTATTGCCTTATCCAAGTCAGCGATAAGTGCTACATGAGGACGTCCTTCCCAAATATTAAGGTAATCGAGGCCAAGTAGTCTTTTTAAACTATCTGTAATTTTTTTCTGTACCTCACAGTAAAAGTTTGAACATTGGGCCTTATCTTTTGCTACTATTATAATGTGTGGATGAGATCCTTCCCAGATATCGTGACATAATATGACTTTGTCATCACGCTGGGTACGAGCTAAACTAGAGGCAATTATCTCCTTTATAACATCATAAGCCACTAGTGGCAGTGTAGACCTTGCCCTAAAGCATATGTCATAACACCCACCTGATTGTATAAATCGCCGCATCCTAGCCATAGCTCTCACCTTAATAATAAATCAACTTAATCTCCCTCTTAATTATTCGGGGAAATTGGCTAAAAGTTTCTTCATAAAGTTGCCATGTACCAGTTCGAGGTAAAGTTGCCATGTACCAGTTCGAGAGGTGTATAAATCGCCGCATCCTAGCCATAGCTCTCACCTTAATAATAAATCAACTTAATCTCCCTCTTAATTATTCGGGGAAATTGGCTAAAAGTTTCTTCATAAAGTTGCCATGTACCAGTTCGAGAGAGATATGATATAGAGCTTAGTATGAGCGCAACTTATCCTATCCCTGCACGATTCGCTTCTGATATTGAAATTAACCCTGAACGGTATCAGGCGTTATATCAGCTTTCTATTGACGACCCTCTCAAGTTCTGGGGCGAACTTGCACATAAGACTCTGCGCTGGAAGAAAGACTGGAGCTCAGTCTTAGAGTGGGACTACCACAACGGACTCATTAAATGGTTTAAAGATGGAAAACTCAATGTTTCAGAAAATTGCCTAGACCGACATCTGCCCGAAAGAGGGAACAAGACTGCAATCATATGGGAGGGCAACGAACCAGGTGATACACGCACAGTCTCATATTCTGAGCTGTATAAGCAGGTAGCAAAGGCATCAAATCTGCTAAAGCGTCTTGGTGTTCAAAAAGGAGATAGAGTTGCTATCTATATGCCCATGCTCCCAGAAGTTGTAGTAGCAATGCTTGCCTGTGCTCGCATAGGAGCCGTACATTCAGTTGTCTTTGCTGGCTTTTCGGCGCAAGCACTACGGGATCGAATCGTAGATTCGCAATGCAAGGTTCTGTTTACGGCGAATGAGGGGCTGCGTGGCTCAAAACGAATTGGACTTAAAGAAATTGTTGATGAGGCGCTGATCGGGTCTCCATCAATTCAACATGTCGTCGTTTACATGCGCACAGATACTGCGACAGTCATGAAAAAGGGGCGCGACCTATGGTGGCACGAGGAGTTAGAACATGAATCTACCGATAGTATAGCAGAAACAATGGACTCCGAGGACCCGCTTTTTATTCTATACACCTCAGGTAGCACAGGAAAACCCAAAGGCGTACTTCATACCCAAGCTGGCTATCTCTTATACGCCAGCGTCACCCATCGTTATGTCTTTGATTACAGAGAGAATGATATCTATTTCTGCGCAGCCGACGTTGGTTGGGTGACTGGTCATTCCTATATCGTCTATGGACCACTTTCGAACGGAGCGACAACTGTTATGTTTGAATCTATTCCAACCTACCCGCATGCTGGACGGTACTGGGATGTAATCGAAAGACACAAAGTGAGTATATTCTATACCGCACCTACCGCAATTCGTGCAGTTCAGAAAGATGGGCCGACGCTGCCACGCAATTATGACTTAACTTCACTTAGAGTGCTTGGCTCTGTCGGCGAACCAATCAATAAAGATGCCTGGCTCTGGTATTATAATGAGGTTGGAAACAGCCAATGTGCTATTGTCGATACATGGTGGCAAACCGAGACAGGAGGTGTCCTTATCTCGCCCTTGCCTGGTGCCACCCAGACTAAGCCTGGTTCTGCTACGCTGCCATTATTCGGCATCCAGCCCTGCCTAGTAGATGATAACGGAAAGGAGCTACAAGGTAACAGTGTTAAAGGGAACCTCTGCATCAAGTTTCCTTGGCCTGGACAGATGCGTACTGTTTACGGCGATCATCAGCGCTTTATCGAGACATATTTTACCCGTTTTCCAGGGCTATATTTTAGCGGAGATGGTGCAACACGCGACGAGGATGGTTACTATTGGATTACCGGTCGCGTAGATGATGTGCTGAACGTCGCGGGACATCGTCTTGGAACGGCTGAGATCGAGAGCGCAATTGTAAGCTCAACTGTCGTAGCAGAGGCGGCTGTAGTAGGAACTCCTCATCCGATCAAAGGGGTAGGAATCTACGCTTTTTGTATTCTAACTGCTGGCGTAACTGATCAGAATATTGCTGAAGGTAAGATTAAGGATGCTGTACGGCAAGCTATCGGAGCAATTGCGACCCCAGATATTATCCAATTTGTACCTGGACTCCCAAAGACCCGATCCGGCAAGATCATGCGTAGAATCCTTCGTAAAATTGCGGAAGGGGAACGCTCCGAGTTTGGCGATATTACCACCTTAGCAGATCCTGGAGTGGTGCAGGCGATAGTTGCTGGGGCTCCTGCCTACAAATAACTTTAATGGTACTGCGTACAAGCTCTCATCTTACGATCCTCCTTAGCCAAGGATACGGTAGGCTATAGCAAGTGACAGCATACCGTAGCGTTATTCTGTCACTTGCTAAAGCATGGCCAGGACGAGCCGTAGGCTCGGAGAACGGCTTGAAATGGGCGCTCGGGGACCCGTTTCAAGACGTTCGAGGAGGCCTTTGGCCACGGATGGTCAAAGGCCGACAGACAAAATAACGCTACGTTATTTTGACATTTAGTATAATACCGCGCAAATTAAGGTAAAAGAACTTTAGTGGCGCGGCACTAATTCAGATCCTCTTTAGCTTCAATAACTAATTCCTTTATGCATGCCTCTACTGATAAAGAGAGAAGAAAACGTACTGCCTTAACAATATCATCTGACTTAATCATTTTTTCTCTAGGGAAAGGGGCATGTGCTGCCATATCAGTATTGATCCAGCTTGGACAGAGCGCTGTAACTTTTATCCCCAACGGTACAAGCTCATGAAAAAGGGAATCATTCAAACCAAGTAGTCCAAACTTAGATGCGCAATATCCACCTGCACCGGCAAACCCTATCTTGCCAGCTATAGAGGAGATATTTATGATATGTCCGGATTTCTGCCTACGCATCAGAGGTGCGATAGTCTGGGTTAAATTAAATGCACCTCCTAGATTTACCGCAAGCTGTCTCTGAAAATCAGTCGCACTTAACTCTAGCGTGCCTGGAATATTAATACCGGCATTATTTACAAGCACATCGACTCTTCCAAGATCATGAAAGATCCTGGTTACTGAATCAGCTACACTTTTTGCATCAGATACATCTAAGGGCAACACCAAAGGAGCCTGCAGTTTGTACCAAGGAGAGCTCTTTATCTCCTCTGCTAAGGCTTGTAAAGTTGACTCCGATCGAGCCATTAGGACTGTAACGTATCCATCCTGTGCAAGACTGAGGCTTATCGCTCTTCCGATCCCGCGACTTGCTCCAGTAATAATAGCAACTCTTGAAGTAGGCAGACTCATCTTCTCATCTCTCCACTCTTAACGATTGATAGAAACTCCTCGCGAGTCGGTTGGTTTGTCAGGAAAGAACCGCTCATATAATTTGTTACCATTGTGCCACTCTGCGACTGCACACCACGCATCATCATACACATATGATAAGCTTCGATCATGCAAGCCGAGCCTGCAGGTCGTACCAATTCATCAACAGCTCTGATAATTTCAAGCCCAAGACGCTCCTGTATCTGTAAGCGACGTGCAAACATATGCACTATACGTGGAATTTTAGAGAGTCCTAAAATCTTACCATCAGGGATATAGCCGATATGTGCCCGTCCAAAAAACGGCAGGAGATGATGTTCGCATAAAGAGTAAAATTCTATGTTTTTAACAACAACCATCTGTCTGTCCGGCTGTGTGAAGATTGCACCTCTTACAAGCTCATCTAGGTTTTGAGTATAGCCGACAGTAAGTTCTCGAAAAGCCTTGCTATAACGCTCAGGTGTTTTTAAAAGACCCTCACGTGACGGATCCTCTCCGATAGTCTCAAGTAGTTCTCGACAGTAACCTTGAAGCTGATCTTCTCCTGGGGAGCTCATCTCATTCCTCTCGTATGGCGTAAATTTTTGGTGTTTCATGTAAAATAATCTTACTAAGTTTTACTACGGAGGAGTGCTGAGCAATCTGCGCTGCTAAGCGTTCCCAGATCTGATTAACAAGATTCTCCGTAGTTGGCATTATTCCTTTCAGCCATGCTACATCACTGTTAAGGTTTCTATGATCAAGATCCTTTAAAATATAGCACTCAACTATCTCTCCTATTTTGGAGGTATCAATTATCATGCCGGTAATAGGATCGGGAGTGCCTGCTACTACTACTTCTAGACGGTAGTTATGCCCATGTCCGTTAGGATTAGCACACTTTCCAAAAACCGCTAGATTTTTCTCTGCATCCCACTCAGGTCGGGAGAGAGTATGGCTGGCAGAAAAATCAAAAGCCTTGCTTATTGAAACCATGCTGCAGAGGCTAGCACAAAAAGTATCGGACTCCAAGGGCATCTGCCAAGACTGGTAGGTACTACACAAACTCTAACATACGATCCATCGCCTTCTTGGCCCTATTTCTAATCAGCTCTGGCACATCAATAATAGTTTCATTATTGGTCAAGGCGCGCAGGGTATCCTCAAGTGTAATCTCATTCATATGTGGACATCTTATACTGCACATACGCACCATCTCCTTAGAGGGGTTATCGGCCATGATGTTGTCGGCCATGCTGCACTCGGTTAGTAGTAGAAAATGTGGAGCGTTGCTTTCACGCACATATTTACTCATTTGAGATGTGCTTGATGAGAAGTCTGATGCCTTTACAACCTCGGGACTACATTCAGGGTGGGCCAGCACCAATACACCAGGAAACTGGGCACGAATATTTTTTATATCGGTTACATTAAACTTTTCATGCACCTCGCAGCGACCATGCCAGCCGATCATAGCAAAATCGGTGTTATTTGAGCTCTTACCAAGTTGTGGAAAAATTATAGTCTTGCCTGTTTCAGCCGCCACGTTGCGTGCTAAATACTCATCCGGTAGAAATATTATTTTCTCACTCTTAAGTTCACGAACAATCTTAGCTGCATTACCTGAGGTGCAGCAGATATCACATTCTGCCTTAACGTCAGCATAGGTATTAATATAGGTAACTATAGGTATGCCTGGAAATCTCTCCCTAAGCGCACGCACATCTGCTGCTGTAATACTTGAAGCTAAGGAGCAGCCTGCTACTTTAGCAGGTAGTAAAACTGTCTTCGATGGATTTAAAATCTTTGCGCTCTCTGCCATAAAGCGCACTCCGCAGAAAATGATCGGATCTTTATCTGTTTTAGCTGCTAAACGGGAGAGCTCAAGAGAATCGCCAACAACATCAGGAACAGTATGAAAAAGAGCAGGCTCCATGTAGTTATGACCAAGTATAATGGCACCACGCTCTTTTTTGCGACGATTTATCTCGAATACCAACTCAGATTTATGCTTCAATTCAAAATCAGGGATAATTGCCCCTAATTTCTGCTGCATGGCACGGTAGGTCTCCTCTATTGATGAACAGTCAATCGGCATAAGGAAAGTATAGCACTTGTCTTTGTAGAAGAGAATCAATTAAGGGGTAAAAACTAAGACTAGTTGATTTGGATATATTTGCACGCTCACCGAAATAGTATAGACAAAAAAGAGGGGTAGGATGGACGTACTCCCAGCAGATTAACCACACTAGCGATCTCCTCTCTTAGCCTACAAAACTCCTTATCATCAGCCCTAGTTTGGCCATATAAATATAGCTGCAGCTGATCAATGGCGGTGACAAGCGAAAATTTAAGCGCCTCGTCCGTCACCTTTTCATGTATCGCGGATCGTGCTGCTCCGACAGAGAGATCCTCCTTAAGATCAAAATTACTTCTCAATATCTCTAAAAATTGTGTATTAAGTTCGCTGAAGTCCCGTGCCTGCTTTAGGCGTTTAAGAATTTTGAGACGAGCCTGCTTCGCTCTCAATATTATAAATAATACGAGAGAGAACACTAAGGCTATTAGCAGCGTAAGAACGCCCAGCAACATTACAGAGAAGGAAAACTCTGGAAAATAGCCAGAGGCAGCCACGATAGACTCTCTGATAGGTTCATCATATTCGGGTATGGCTACGCTGCTTGCTTCAATTTTGCGTGGAATAGGGGTTGGTTCTACAGGGGCGCCTTCCACAGTAAATGATATCGGCGCGCTAGAAGAGGTTTTATAACTCTTACTTTCTGTATCAAAATATGGAAGTTCTACTGCTGGAATATTAATCTGATTACCATGCAATGGAATCAGGGAGAGTTTAAACCTCTTATAGAAAAGAAGCCTTCCATTTCGCTCCGTGATCTCAACTGCAGGACTCTCCTCATAAACTTTAATCTGAGATGAGTCTATTTTTAATGGAATTTTCGTTAATGGGTTAATATTTCCGAAACTTGAGATCGTAAATTCTAATGTTTTACCTTCCCCATATTTTATCGGCTTGGAATCATAGTTTAGTTTAATATCAGTTGCTCCAACTATCGGGGAACTTAGCCCCCATTCATCAATCTCATACAGTGGAGTGGGGGGTGTAAGCACTTTAAGAAGTAATGCACTCGATCGCACATTCAGCTCCTTTGCAGGGCTTGGAAAGAAGTCATTAAAGATGCCTAACCCAAACGGGTCTCCAGCTCCTCTCCTCCGATTGGAGGGACGATCATCTTGAACTTTAGCTTTTGCCGCACGCTCAGCCAACTCAAGATTTCCAGCTCTTAGCGGGAAAAGGGCTGTCTTAATCGATGTAACATTGTAGGCTTCGCCTGAGATAATACGTGAATTTTTTCTCTGTCGCTCAAACTCTTTATACCAAAATCCATCATATTTTGCTTCATCTAACTCAGCCCCTATAACTTTAAAATTAGAGATAAATTCCACCGTGTTAACAACCTGCTCCCCCAGATAGGCTTCTGCCTTATCAAGGTGCTGCTCAAGCATTACCGAGTTGTCTGGTGCTGTAGCTGCATTTTTAGAGACAGAGAGTTTTAGCGCATTTGCTACATACTTCCTCCCATCATAGATCACTGCAGCACCTGGAGTAAGAAGCTCTCCTTCTCTCTTTGCGGTAAGGATAAAATGATGAATAACACTCTGCCTCATCTCTCCATTTTCAATTTCGACTCTTGTTTCAGGGCCGCTGTAGGAATAATCAAAATCCTGTCCGGCAGTTAGCTCTGGCACTGGAGCTTTTGTCGTACCCTCGATTACTACACCTAGATTGAACCTATCTTCAATAGTTCCGGAGCGTGGTTTAATCTCTAAATAAAAGTTATCAATCTCCTCGCAAAAAGATGGGGCCACTGGCAAAAGAAATAGGCAAAAAAAGAATACTAGAGAGAATAGAAGATAAGAGCGTAAAGTGATCAACATAGTAAATGAGTTCAGTAACATAATCGCAGATCTGCTAAAAATACAAAAGCAGCAGAGCTACCAAATCTGTTCGGCATCGCGGTTCTGTGTCCTCCTCTTCTTGTATAGCAATACTGGAGCATCAGAGAGTGAATCAATCCATGCTTTTGCTTGATTTTGGGAGAGTGGTTCTGCATCGCTCGCTTCTCCTGCTCCAGATTTTTTTTCGACCTCCTGATCGGATTCTTGGTTTGGCTGCTTAGAACTATTCTCTTCACTATTGGACTCCTGATCTGAGGACTCATCCTCAGAGCTCTCAGAGTCATCGGAGTTTGAGCTCTCTTTATTTTGCTCCTTATCACTTTGCGACTGTTGATCTTGACTCTGATTCTGATTCTGTTTCTGCTGCTGCTCCTGCTGTTCTTTTTTTTCTTGCTGCTCTTGCAATTTCTTTCTTGCTAATTCCAGATTATGCTTTGCTCGCTCATCTTGAGGAAACAACCTTAATGCCTCCTCATAATTTGTAATAGCTGAATCAAACTTATCCATCTTGAACTGAGAGTTTCCTAAGTTATAAAGGGTATTAAAGCGCTCTTCATAAGTGAGTGGAGATTTTAATGCTGTAGTGTACTGCTTCGAGGCATCTTCATAACGGTTAAGTTTATAAGCAGAGCTTCCCAAGGCCTGATTTATTTTAGGATCTTGAGATCTCTTCTCTCCTGCTTCAAAACCCTTATACGCTGTTTCAAAATCACCGGCATTGTAGGCCTTAGATGCTTGGTAAAGATTTGGTACCTCTTCTGCCTGTAACTGGGTGGCACAAGAGAATAAAACAGCACTAAAAATAATACCTGGCACCTTAAATACCACAGCCACTACTATAGTTATAAGCGCAATTAAAACTAGATAAGATCCGTATTCATTAAACACCTGGTATTTTTTCTCGGCTCGCCCAGAGACAGTATCTAATAATGCATTGCTAAGATCCCCTTCATCAGCAAGCAAGGCAAGCAGATCCTGGTCACCAAGTGTAGCACGCGTATAAATACCCGTTCCAGCAGTCGCAATCTCTTGCAGTATATCCTCCTTTAATTTACTAATCACAATATTTCCAAAGCGGTCTTTTACGAATACAGAAGGAGCGATCTCAATCGGTCGTCCCTCAACTGTTCCAAATCCGATGCTAGAAATAGTTGCCCCTAATTCTTTAGCTTCAGCCATTGATTCCTGCAAAGAGCTTTGTGGCTCCTCTCCATCACTTAGCACAATAATTGTAGCATTTTTCGAATTAACCTCTTTAAGACTTTTCACTGCTTCTATAATTGCACTACTGAGCGCAGAGCCAGGCTCTGTAATCAGCTCAGGAGAGATGGCGTTGGTAAAAACATGTAAAATCGAGTAATCCGAGGTAAGAGGGCAGTATAGGTAGGCTGCACCGGCAAACAGTACAATCCCTATACGATCCCCGCGCGAACGTTTGGAGAGTAGCTCGACTAAGTCGTAAATCTTTCTCTTAGCAAGTTCCAGTCGGGAAGGGGGAGTATCTGAAGCGAGCATGCTGTAGCTAATATCAACTGCCAAGATATAATCCCGCCCATATTCAGAGACAGATATCTCCTTTTTGCCAAAATATGGTCGGAGCAGTGCAATGCCAAGCAGAGTTAAGATTAGCAGATAAAGTATTAAGCGCATGCGCTTACTGCTGTTTCTTAATCTAAAAGCAGATAAAGCCATCTCCAATCTGCCTTCCAGGCGGAATAAGATAAAGAGCAATGGCACAAGTACAAGCAGAATGTAGGCACCAGAGCTATTTAAAAAACCAAAATCATTCATAGTAATCTATGGAACCTTAAGAAAATACGTGCGCGTCAAAAAGACAAAAAGCAGATAACAGGCAGAGCCCCAGGCGGCAAATTTAAAAAATAGTTCCTCTGCGATTTTTTTCTCAGGCTCTTTTCCCTCCTGACGTTCTAACTTGTCTATCTCCTCGTAAACCTCCTTTAATTTAGATAGGGTGCCTGCATTGTAAAATACTCCTCCTGTAAGTTTTGCAATCTCTTTTAGCATAGGCTCGTCATATTCGACCTGTTGTCGATACTGTTGACCAAAAAAACCGGGGAATGTTTGCACGACCGGTTTGCTTGAACCTATACCAATAGTGTGGATTTTTATGCCTAGCTCGGATGCCACCTTGGCGGCCTGAAGCGGATTCACCTCACCAGCATTGTTTGAGCCATCAGTTAATAGGATTATGGCCTTTGAACTCCCTGCTAAGGGCTCAAGCCTCTTTAGGCTCACTCCTAAGCCATCACCAATTGCAGTACCATCCCCAGCCATCCCATCCTTAAGCCGATCTATAAACTCCCCCAAAAGCCCATGATCAAGTGTTAACGGGCTTTGTAGATATGCTTTTCCCCCAAATACGACTAAACCTATCCTGTCTCCGGAACGTGCTGCTACGAATTCCCTAACAACTGCCTTAACTGCATCAATGCGCCGCAGATTAGCGTTGCTCTCCCCAACATCAGCACTGGACATACTTGGAGAGACATCTATTGTAAGCATAATATTTCTGCTGAGTGCAGGTTCATTAAGTACAGTGATATTCTGCGGCCTTGCGGCTGCTATTGAGAGTAGGATCAAAGAGGCGATACTAAGACTCCAAAGTACAGGAACCCTAAGAAGCAGCCTTAAGGTTGGCTTGATCTGCGAGATACCGTATATAGATGGATATGAGATGGCCTGACAATCACGACTACGCAATAGATAAAGCAGGATCGTTAATGGTGGGAGTGCTAATAGGTAAGGATAGGCAAAGGTCATCTTAAAGCTGTACAGAAATTAGATAATAAGTCTTGTAAATTTCTTATCCGTTCTGAGGGTACAGATTCCTCGCTCGGAGTATACTTTAAATTATCAAGATCGGCCATTAAGTTAGCTAATGACTCATGCTCATTATTAAGTGAGAGCAGTATCCGCCGAGCTTCGTCCGGTGCCATCTCTGCAAATGGCATATTAAGCTTACTGCCGAGCAGTCGCTTTACTAGGAGCATGATACGGGCAAGCTCTGTTTTTGTAATATGCTCTTTTGCTGTCACAACTTTAAGCTCGGTCATAACAAGATCAACGGGATCAAGAGCTGCAGATCTTCTTCTTTTCCCTATATTAATCACTAGAAGCAGCGCCGCGATGGCAACAGCGAGTAGAACTAACCATTCAGTCATTCCTACTTCATATGGAAACTCCGGGATCGAAGTTATGTCGTATATATCTTCCATTAGACCAGCAATTCAATAATCTACAGTTCTTGGTATCTGCATGTAAAGACGTTTACATAATAGCTTTTCAGCACTTTGCCTTTTTTGAAACACTCATGTACTCTAGTATTAAGGCGCTAAGTAACATTAGATTCTTCCGATCCTCTGGGACCGCGGGCTTCTAGCCCGCATATGAATTTGCAGATGATCCGTAGCGGGCTGGAAGCCCGCGGTCCCAGTTAGTCGTAATAAGTTATGTTGCAGCGTACTCGTTTTGATTTTTTTAATCTAAAAAATGACCGTATCAGACCCTGCTGTAATCATACACGGTGGTGCCGGAGATGAGGAGGAGCACAAACCGGAACGTAAGGAGGCTCTTGCCGCAGCGTTAGATGCTGCCTGGTCCTCGATTCACAACTCTGAACCAGGAGAGATCGCCGTAGTCAGAGCACTCAAGATTCTTGAAGCTTGTCAGTACTTCGATGCCGGATACGGCGGATATCCAAATGAAAAGGGACAGGTGCGCCTTGACTGTGCACTTATGCTCGGTTCTGGGGAATTTATCTCTGTCGTAAATGTAAGACGGATCAAACACCCCTCCGCTTTGGCACTTAAACATCTAAAGACCGGACGTCCTTTAATGCTTGCCTGGACTCAGGATCATGTCTCAGGTATCGATCAAGCCTCTCAGGAATATAAAGATGAGATCGGCTGGGTAGCAACTGAAGAGGAGATGGTTAGCCCATATGCCTTGCTACGGGCGGATGAATATAAAAAAACTTTGCAGGCCAAGAAACAGGGTACAGTAGGATGCGTTGTTCGTGATGAGAGTGGAAAAATATTTGCGGGCACATCTACTGGCGGAACGATGCTTAAACCGCATGGTCGAGTGGGGGACTCACCTGTCATTGGTGCAGGCGTGTACGCCGATGACAAGATCTGCGGGCTCTCAGCTACTGGCCATGGTGAATCATTTCTTGGTGCAATGACCTCAGCCTTTATCATCGCAGAGATGCGAGGGGCGCTTAGATATAATCCTAAAGCATTTATTAATGACAAATCACTCCTAAATAATATCATTGATTCAGAGCTTACAAACATGAATGAGAAGTATGCAAAGGGGCAGGGGGGTGTAATTGTAATACCCGCAGTTGGAGAGCCGACCTATCGCTTCAATACTCCTGAGATGGCGGTGGCGCTACGGATCGGAAATAAGGGGAAAATAAAGAGGGAAGAGGTTGCTGTCCATAATCGGTAATTACTGATCAAATTAGGAAAGACAACCTCACCCCTCAGGAGCCGCCATGGCTTCACCTGCCAATGCATTTAGCCTAGATATCCTCCTTATTACAGGAGGATGAGTAGACCAGATTGAGTCCTTCCCAGAAAAACGGAGCCGCATACTGGGATTTGGGTTAATGATAAACATATGCTCCAAGGCTCGGTTTTGCACCGCCATAACTGACTTATCGGTCGAAATTTTCTTTAGTGCGCTTGATAATGCAGCTGGATTTCTACAAAACTGCACCGCTGTAGCGTCAGCCAGATACTCCCGTTCCCTAGAAACTGCAAGCCGCATTAATTTGGCAATTAAAGGAGCGATTAATGAAAGTATAAGCGCCACTCCAATAACTGCAAGATATACACCGATGTTTTTTGGACCTTCAGAGCTACTGCGACTACGCCCACTTCCTCGACCGAATCCGCGCCAGAAAAAATCTGCCATCATTACAATTATACCGGCAAATACACCGACTAGCATCATCAGTCGAATATCGTAATTCTTTATATGTGCAAGTTCATGCGCCATAACTGCTTGCAGCTCATCTCGTGTTAGTTTGCTGCGAAGCCCAGTCGTAATCGCTACCATGCTATGCGCTGGATCACGCCCGGTAGCAAAAGCATTAGGAGCATCATCAAAAATAGCGTAAATCTTAGGAACTGGGATGCCAGCCGCAATCGCCATCTCTTCAACTACATTTACCAGCACAGGATCATCACAGTGCTGTACCTCCTTAGCGCCCATCATCCCCATGACCATCCAGCCGCCAGCATAGTAGGAGAATATAGCACCAACTGCCGCGCACACTGCACCACCGATCGCCCCTAAGCTGCCAACTTCAAATGCATGCCGCGTGTCACCTCCAGAGATAGCCAGAGCAAAGCTCGCTCCTAAAACAGCTATGAGAGCCATCATCCCGAGCACCAAAAAAATTGACACCCTTTTGTTATGCTCTATCAGGTTCTCAAATGTAAGCATACGGTACACTTAAAAACTATGCTTTATCACTGGGAGTAATAGTCTTAACTAGAAGCTCACTTTAGGTGCTGTCCGCACAGCTTGAACCTCTGCTGCATCAAGTTCAAAAAAGGATTTTTTGGAAAAATTAAACATTCGCGCTACTATTACTGAGGGAAAAGTTTCAGTAGCCTGATTAAAGGAGGCTACCGAGTCATTAAAATGCTGCCGCGCAAATCCGATCCTATTCTCTGTTGAGCCGATCTCTTCTTGTAGCTGCAAAAAATTCTGATTCGCTTTTAAATCTGGATAGCTCTCAGATAATGCAAAGAGCTGCTTTAAGGCGCCGCTTAACATATTTTCAGCTTGCACAAGATCCTTCATATTACTGCCGCTCATAGAGGAGAGGGCATGGTTACGTGCCTGAATTACCTTCTCAAGTGTTTCTTTTTCATGTGCAGCATATCCCTTAACTGTTTCAACCAAATTTGGAATAAGATCATGCCGGCGCTTGAGTTGCACATCGATCTGTGACCATGCATTCTCTGCTCCGATACGACGACTTACAAGTCCGTTGTAAAGCAGAATTCCTATGAACACTAGTGCAAATAGAATCAGAAATACGACTGTTAAAATTGCCATCTGGTTTCTCCTTTAAAAATAGATCCGAGACTGATAAAATCGTAGCGTAATTAAGGGAAGGGTCCAAGTGTTATTATTTTGTTTACCCAATCAGAAATAGATTAATCAAAGTGGCCCAGTTGTCGGTCCAAACACCGGACTATCGCCAAAAATCTTATCCTTTCCTGAAGGAGCTGGGTTCGAGGTTGTTGCAGGATCGGTAAGGATAATAGTCTTCTTCTTACTTTTCTTAGCTTTAATAAATGTCTTAGGAGCGTATTTCCCTGCCAATGTAGAGCGTTTGATTAGCTCATCCCCTTCACCCTGCAGACGCTGCTCCTCGGTTTCATAGACCTTTGGCGCTGGAGTGACAGGTACTGCCTCCTGTGCTGGTGTCTCGTTAGCCTCAGTAGCCGCTGGAGCTACTACCTGATTAACAGCCTGTTGTGGAGCTGCATTAGACTGATCAATAGGCACAACTTTTGTAGTTTTAAACTTAATTCGAATTGTAATACGACGGTTGGAATAATGTAACGGATCGGGATCCATTTTAAGTTCACGATCCGCTCTACCAACGACTCTTGCAATCTGATCGGCAGGAATACCCTCATTCTCTAAGATTCTTCGGGCCGCATTGGCTCGGTCTGCGGATAGCTCCCAATTACTATATCCGCCGCGACGGTTAGAAAATGGCTTGGCATCTGTATGTCCCACGATGTCAATACGATTCGGAAGCTTCTTGATCACTCTTGCAATCCGAGCAAAGGCGGCCTGCGCATCAGGCAGGATCTGCGCACTGCCAAGAGCAAACATTGAAGTTCTCTCCGTATCAATCACCTCGATCTTCAGCCCGTCTGCGTCCAGCTTTACATCTACTGCGCCAAGTAGATCCTGCAGCTCTTTCGTAGCGACGATCTCCTTTTTTATCTCCTCTCCAACCTGGGCTACAGTTTGCCGCTCTACCTGATCCGCAATTAAAGCAGTACCGCTCTTATCAGTGCCAGCGATGCTCTTAAACTCCTTTGTTACCCCTTTAAGGGCCTCCTCTTTGGCGCCTCCGACCTGCTCATCTAATTCAGTTCCAGGTTTAAGTATCTTCATCTCCTTAGCAGCAGTATTTTCATTTGCCACTCCAGGCGATCCTGTCATATCCTTAGTTTCACCTTTTTTTACGATTTTCCCCTCTTGATCACCTTTGGTCGTGGTAATCTCCTTATCCTTAAGTCTATCTTCCGAACCTGTTTTTTTCTTCATGGGGTCCTGTTTTGAGCCACTCTTAAACTGTTCTTTATTCAGTTTTTGAGGAGGCACATAGGAATCCTGCAAAATACCGGCCTCACCGACCATTAAGGGAGTACCTGAACCGTGCTCGAACATACCGGGTTTTCTAAAGTAAGAGGCGATACTCTTCTTGGTCGCCACCTCAGCGGAGTTCACAAGCCACATAACCATGAAAAAGGCCATCATCGCAGTTACGAAGTCAGCGTAGGCAACTTTCCAGGCACCACCGTGGTGACCGCCATGGCCACCTTTCTTTTTAATTACTATTATCGGCTTACCTGCATCTGCCATTGGGCGTCATCCCGTCTATTACCGGAAATTATTTCTTGGCCTCTTTTAGAATCTCCTCGAGCTCTTCGGGGGTAGGCCGCACACTAGAGGGGATGTTTTTTCTGGCGAACTCAAGAGCAACTTGGGGAGGAGCGCCACCAGCAAAGGAGACAAGTCCGGATTGCACAACTTTTAGAATCTGTGTGTTGTCACGCGCAACGTGGTCGAGTTTAGTTCCAATCGGACCTACATAGCCGTAAGAGAAAAGAATACCCAACATCGTACCAACGAGAGCTGCGGCTACGTGGTGACCGATCTCTTGAGGAGGACCGTCAAGGTGTTGCATGGTCACGATAATACCAAGTACGGCAGCAACGATACCTAGAGCCGGAAACCCGTCAGCCATGGATTTTACGGTAGCAGGATAGATTAACGCCTCTTCATGATGCACCTCAATCTCAGTATCTAACAACCTTTCTAAGTCAAATGCATTAACCACGCCGTCAACAAACAAGCGCAAAGCTCCGCAAAAGGTCTCCATGAGATGGTGGTTATGAGAGGCTTTTGGATACTTATTAAAACGGGCACTCTCATGTGGATTGCTTAAATCACCTTCAATTCCAAGTACTCCTTCGCGACGCATAGTGTCAAAAAGACTGGCCATTAATCCGAGCAGATCTTTATAGGTACTTTTATCTATGCCGCTTCCCTTAATCGCTCCTATTAAGGCGGGAACTAGTCCTTTAATGATTGCGCCAGGTGTAGCCAGGATAGTACTGAATATGGCAGCACCACCGATTACAACGAACTCGCTTGGTTGATAAAGAACAGGTATCGGACCACCGGCCATAACGAAGCCGCCTAGTACACTAGCTGTAACACCGATAATTCCAATAATTACACCCATCCCTGCATCCTTGAGGAATAAAACCTTTCAGGATAATTAGTCGACATTGTTGTTGGATTTCTTGAAGAGAATTAAGGGGTTATAGACAGAATATAGAACATGGTTATTGTTGCTCTACGCATGCTTCCCGGGGTTGAGAATTCCCTTACTGTAACGAACTATGTGTAGGCTAGGGGCATTCTGCCGGCTCTATTCTTTAAGAATCAAAGGTCTATTACAATAGACCTAATGGATCATATATTCATACCGCTTCTTAATCAGAAAATCAGCGCTGATAGGTTAATACTCGAACAGGTCTTTGAGATCTCCCGTAGTGCTAATTCATTAGAGCAGCTAATTCATTATTGGGTTTCAGAAAAGCGATCATTAATAGTTTTTCGTTCGGCGGAGTTTAACCCAGAAAGTGTCTCCTTCATTTTTCGTGAGAGGCAACGAGAATTAGCGATAATAAATATCGGCGCTGAGGAGCTTATCAGTAGATATTCAGAGTACGAGCCGTTAAATGAAACGATCTTGCAGTTCTCAGATCAGCCTGGCTACAGACCGGACGATCTCTGGTTTGAAGAGCGAAATAAGCGCTTGGGAATTTACAAAAATAAGAAGTTACGGATCAATACTGTTCCTTCTAAATCCTGTGGCGCTCTGATTCTCAACTATTCGCTTTCCTCAAAAGGGCAGGCACAGATCTCTTTACTCAATACAACTCAACAGGAGTATCGCTGGCGTTATCTAAAACTTAGCCTTACCTTTATGGAAGAGGAGAGCTTGCGCGGATGGTCAGAGAGAGTCGCGCTAAGTCGGATGGAGCTGGCTGAAATGGTTGCACCTAAAGTAGCTATGCAGAGAGCTGAAGGGACTTAAGCACCATCGATCCACAGATAGCTATAGATTATATTGACCGATAAGTAACGTTATCGGTCAATCTTAATAGTAGCGCACGCACTTGAAGAAGGAAGTAGCGCTGTTAGATTACTCTATTTTGTTGATTCTTTACCCTTGGCTCTTGCTAATCTACGTTTGACTATACGTGGCTGACGGGTTGGGCGAACGTCAACCGGGTCAAACCTATGAACGTAGGAACCACCAACTTCTTTAATCACTGTCAATAACAACTCTTTGCGGCTCTTAATTTTTGGATGGGACTTCTTACAGCCAAAGGCGCACTCAATGGCACCAGCCATGCCTCTAGTTTGATAGCGAGTGGCACCGTTTAAAGCATATCGATCTAACCCTTCCTCAAGCAGATCACTATAATTAGGGTTAGCCTCTAGCCAAATTTTTACATCAGATTCTTTAACCCTCCATGTCAACTGCTCTCCTCGCCAAGTCTGCTGGCCTATACCCAAACTAGATATCCAAAATGCTGTGGCGTTACGTAATAGACGTGCCCCTCTTACCCCTTCCCACTTTCCATCATACTTTATCTCCCATGGCAAAATTTGGTTCTCTCTGTAACCAAACATCTGTGGGTATACCCGGGCTAAAGCAGTTACAGCTGTCATTCCGGTCATACGCAAGCAATCTTCCGCAACTTCATCAAAACTATTTTTCCAACCATTAAATTTTGCTGCACAGCGTGGAACGATAGGGCGGCCTGGACCATAGTATAATTCAGGGTGAGTAGATCTGAGATGTGTATCCACTAGATAACCCGTTACCTGATCTAATAGCCGTAAACCAGAGCGCCCTAACCACATATACTCCTGACGAATATCCCACGGCTTTAACTGCTGTCTCTCAACTCCGACTAGAAACTTATTGCCTAAGGCTTCCGCTCCTAGTGCAAGTGCATGTAGCGTACCACGCACCTTTGAGCTACTAGTAACTGAATGACCAATGTGCTCATTTCTAAGCACCTGCGGCCAATTCTGTTCTCTAATTTTACCAACGTCTAAAGTGGAATTTACACGGTCATATGCCTGAAGACTAAATTCAATAATCCAGCCCATTACCCTCCCTACCCGAGCTAAACCTCGATTACCCTTCCATTTACCCTGCATCTTGAATTTCCATTCACGTATTACAGGATCAACACCTTCTACCAATTTACCAAAGGCGCCTCTAAGCAACGTAGGAAAAGACTCCTCACTTAAAACTCGCGATAGTCCAAGTTGATAAAAGCTACCTTTAACAGACTTAATCTGTTCTATCTGATCTGCTGTTTGAAATTTAGCAACATCTACAAGTCCATGCCTTACCAATGCACTAATACGTCTTCGCCCAGCTTTTGTTTTATAGGTTATGAGACCACCTGGATACGCATCTATAAATCCCTCTGGATTAGAGGGAGTTCGTACACATTTAAAGGCAACTATAGCTACTAATTCATTAGTTAATTTCGTAATCTCAGTGCCGCTTTTCATAAATTCGAGAGTATCTACAAAGCACTGGAAAGAGCACTCCCTGCATCCTGGCTGCATAACTTTAGGAGAACCAGCCGACCCTTCTGCCTTTACTGCTGAATCTAATCCGGAACCAGTTAGATACGCCCTGAGTTTCTCAACTAAAATATCTGCTTTTGAAAGAACTTCTGCATGGATTCCTTCAATCCTTACTCTAGCTCTGTCAATCGTACAACTTCTATTAAAGACCTGCCCAGCAGGCGCAGGATCCCCTGATTCGGTCAATAAATCATAATTAAATCTTACAGTAGAGAGGGGGGGTATCTCCGCCGTCGAAGGAGCTACTTGGAATGATCGTTCCAACGGTATGGGCGGCCGTACAACAGATTCTCTACTTACTACTGGCTGATGAGGCACTAACTACTCCTCCGTAAAAATCAAGGCTAATATACCATAAAGTGCATCTCTATCAAAGTTTACAGGACTTTTAATCACTGCCATACCTCATTTAACCTGTTGAAAAGTATCAACTGTTCGGGGTATTCTCTCCACTTATGTCAGTTAAATTCGAGCCGGTCAGCCCAAACTTTGATTTTGTAGCCAACGATAAGAGCGTAGCTTCGTTTTGGCGTGACAACAATATTTTCAAAAAGTCGGAGCAGTTAAACAGCAGCAATCCCAGATATTTTGTCTTCTATGACGGTCCGCCTGGACCAAACGGCGTGCCGCATATTGGCCACATCATGCAGAGCTCCCTTAAGGATGTCTTCCCGCGCTTTAAGACTATGCAGGGGTTCACCGTATTGCGTAAGGCCGGATGGGATACGCACGGCTTACCGATAGAGTTAATCGCAGAGAGTGAATTAGGTTTAGCAAAGGGCGGCAAGGCAGCTATCGAACAGTACGGCATCGCCAAATTTGTCCAGTACTGCCGGGAAACCGTGATGCGCTTTCGCGGCAAGTGGGTTGAGGCCATTACAAAACTCGGTCGTTTTGTCGACTTCGAAGATGACTATCTCACCATGAGTAATGACTTTATTCAGACCGACTGGTGGGCAATTAAGCAGGCCTTTGAGAAAGGATTACTTTACAAAGATTACAAGATTGTTCCTTACTGCTGCCGCTGCGGCACAGGGCTCTCATCACATGAGCTAGCGCAAGGGTATGAGGATATTACCGATCTGACACTTACAGCTAAATTCCCTCTGCAAGGTGAACAGAATACATATATCTTAGCTTGGACCACTACCCCTTGGACTCTTATCGGCAACACTGCTCTAGCACTTGGTGCAGAGATAGAGTATTCGAAGGTAAAAACCACAAATGCAAAAGGAGAAGAGGAGTTTTTAATTCTTGCCACGGCAGCTATCGAACGGAACAGTAAGGCTTTGGGCAAGGACTACAAGACCGTTTCAACCTTTCTTGGCAAACAATTAGAAGGGAAAACATATACCCCGCTCTGGGATTTCAGCCGCATTAAAGCTCCCGGCAGACAACATGAGATCATCGTTGACGACTATGTCACCACCGAGGACGGAACCGGTGTTGTACATCTAGCACTTTACGGTGAGGATGACTTTAGAATTATTAAGCGGCTTGGTTTTGTTCAGAATCAGCACGTCGGAGCGGATGGAAAGTTCTCTGCAAATAGCGGCCCCTACTCCGGGCGCTGGTTTCGTGAGGAGGGGTTGGATGTAGAAATCGTGAAGGATCTCGCTGCGCGCGGCCTCCTCTTTGACAAATACAGATACTCTCATAACTATCCGCATTGTTGGCGCTGCAAAACTCCGCTGATGTATTTTGCTAAATCAAGCTGGTTCCTTAAGACCACAGCGTTTAAGGAGCAGATGATTATAGAAAACGAGAAGATTAACTGGCAGCCGCCGCACATTCGTTCCGGCAGATTCGGCAACTGGCTTGAAAATAATATCGATTGGGCTATCTCCCGCGATCGGTTCTGGGGCAGCCCGATCCCGATCTGGAGCGCAGGAAAAAACGGGGAGAAAAAAATATGCGTAGCCTCTGTCAAGGAGCTTCAGAACTTAGGTGCATATTTTAAAAGTAGCGGCGAGCCCGTGCCGGAAAGTTTTGATCTGCACATTCCAGTGATTGATGATGTTGTATTTAAGAAAGATGGTGAGGAATACCGCCGTGAGACAGGAGTCCTGGACTGCTGGTTTAATGCCGGAGTAATGCCATGGGGGCAGTTTGGATACCCTGCCAAAGAGGGCTCTCATGAGATTTTTGAAAAGCAGTTCCCGGCAGATTTTATCTGTGAAGCTATTGATCAGACCAGAGGCTGGTTCTATACCTTGCTGGCAGTAAGCTGCATGCTTACCGGCAAGAGCTCCTTTAAAAATGTTATCTGCACAGAGCTTGTACTAGATGCCCAAGGGAAGAAGATGTCTAAAAGCCTTGGCAATGTAATAAGCCCTCTGCCGCTGATAGACAAATATGGAGCCGATGCGGTGCGTTGGACATTTTACAGCACCGATCCGTGGATAGTTAAGCGCTATTCAGAGGAGCTGCCAAAAGAAGCGCTGCGTAGCATATTCATTCCGATCGTGAACTGTTACAGTTTTTTTGTTACGTACGCTAATCTGGATGGTTGGACGCCGCGCACTTTCACACCAAGCCCTGTTGAAATTGACCGCTGGATTTTATCAGCTTTTAGAAGCACGACTCTTGAAGTCAGCGCCGCTCTTGAAAGCTATGATATCTCCCGTGCTGCGAATGCGATATATCGCTTCGTAGACTCCTTATCTAACTGGTATATCAGAAGATCAAGAAAGAGGTTTTGGCGCTCCGAGAATGATGCAGACAAAGGGTATGCCTATTCAACCCTCTATCAGGTATTAGTCGATCTCTCAAAACTGCTTGCTCCGATGGCCCCATTCTTAGCGGAAAACATCTATCAGAATCTTGTACGAAGTTTCAACAAAGATGGAGCTGAGAGCGTTCATCTAACTAGTTGGATTGACCCACAGGTTTATAAATCAGAGGTTGAGCTCGAGGAGGAGATTGCAGTAATACAGGAGGCGGCCAGCTTAGCACGCTCATTACGCACCGAACATGATCTCAAGGTAAGACAGCCCCTCTCTTTGCTGATGATTACCCCTGCCAATCCTCATATCGGAGCACGCCTGACCCGTCATCTCGAGTCACTGTTAGAGGAGATAAACGTAAAGAATATTCAGATTGTTGGAAGCTCGGCTGAATACGTAACCGTAACTGTAAAACCAAACTGGCGCGCATTAGGACCTCGCTTTGGTAAACAGATGAATGCCCTTAATGCTGCCATACAAAAACTTAACGCCGCAGAGCTCTCTCAAATAAGTCAGGACGGCATAATTAGATTTACCTTTGACGGAAACGAGATTGAGCTAAACAAGGAGGAGTTAGAAGTTCAGCATCTGGCGAAACCTGGGATGGTAGCTCAGGCTGGAAAACTAGTAACCGTGGCACTAAAAACAGAGTTAACTCAGGATCTCATAATCGAAGGGCACGCCAGAGAATTAGTATCTGTAATTCAGCGACAGAGAAAAAATCTAAACTTCGAGATTAGTGATAGAATCAAGGCTAAGATCGTTGGATCTGCTGAACTCAAACACGCCATCGAAAAGCACCGTGACTACATAAGTGCGGAGTGCCTCGCCGATCAGTTAGAGTTTGCATCTGAAGCAGCGGAGGGGGCAGAGAATTTTAATATTAATGGGCACAATACCGGCATACGCTTAGAGCGGGCATGATAAAGGAAGATATGCACACAGAAACTCATAGTTCAGAGAATATCGGTCACAGCAAACTAGAATACCTAGACAGCGGCATAGCAGTAGTCCGCCTAGGAGATCCGAAGGAACGTGTCGTTACCTTAACTAAGGATCGCATGGCCTCATTAAGTGCGATTATTAAGCATCTTAAGAATGAGAGACCTAAAGGGGTGATTATCTTAGGGCCCGGACCAGAGATGTTCACAGCCGGGGCCGACATTAACATGATCGGCAAAGTTACATCGATAGAGATTGGTGAGGGACTTGCGCGCGAAGGGCAGATCCTATTCGATGATCTTGAATCCCTTCCCTGCATTACTGTCGCCGCGATCAGCGGCCCATGCGTAGGAGGCGGCTGCGAACTCGTACTTGCGTGTGACTATAGAATTATAAGTGATCATAAGAATTCAATCATTGGACTGCCAGAGACAAAGCTTGGCATTCTGCCAGGCTTTGGCGGTACGCAGCGTTTGCCAAGATTAATCGGACTGCCTAAGGCCCTTGATATTATTCTAGCCGGCAAAACGCTTCGTCCTAAGCAGGCTAAGGCTGCAGGCCTTGTAGATGAAGTGATACCGTTTGAGGCCCTAAAAGATCGCGCCACGAAAATTATTCTTAACGGTGAAAAACGCCGCAGTTCAAATATTAAATTTTTGGACAAACTTCTTACCTTTACAGGGATCGGGAGATCTCTGATCAGATACTCTGCAGGTAAAGCTCTGCATAAGCAGACGCGCGGCTTCTACCCTGCCCCGCCAGCGGCTTTAAATGCCTGTATATTCGGGCTAGAGAACGGCATGCAAGCCGGACTCAAGCATGAAGCGCGTGAGCTTGGCAGGATGATTGTGACACCTGAATGCAAATCCCTTGTAAAGATCTTCTTTCTTACAGAGGCCTCTAAGGCGGTCGGTAAAGGCGCGCGCGATCTGGTTAAACACTCAAACGTTGTGGTCATCGGCGCAGGGGTGATGGGAGCTGGCATAGCACACCTTTTTGCACAGAACGATAGCTCTGTTATTCTTAAGGATACAACAGAGGAGGCACTCAGCCGCGGCGTCAAACACATTAAGGATGTCCTTGCTAAGGCTAAATACCTCTCAGATCAGGAGCGGAGCTTCATTCTTAATCGTGTAGAGATTACCACCAAGGACTCACCAAACTTCTCTAACTCGCAGTTCGCGATTGAAGCCATCTTCGAGGATATGGATCTTAAAAAGAAGGTGCTGGCCGACGTTGCCTCCAAGATGCCTGAAGATTCAATAATTTTAACAAATACAAGCTCACTCTCCGTAACGCAGATCGGTGCTGGCATTCCTAACCCGAGCAGGGTCGCAGGTATGCATTTCTTTAATCCGGTCGACAAGATGCCGCTTGTTGAGATTATACGCTCCGAGCAGACAACCGACCGGGTTGTGGCGATTGTAGCTGCTCTTACTACAAAACTTGGGAAATATCCGATCGTTGTAAGTGATGTGCCGGGATTCCTAGTAAATCGAATATTAACACCTTATCTAAACGAAGCTGGGTTTCTCCTGGCAGAGGGATTTAGTATTGCTGATATAGATAAGGCTGCTGTCCGTTTCGGTATGCCGATGGGCCCGTTAAGGCTCCTTGATGAGGTAGGGCTGGATGTGGCTGCACATGTAGCGGAGGTTATGCTGAAAGGATACGGAGAGCGGATGAAAGCGCCTGAGTTTCCTAAGGCACTTAATACTCTCGGCAGAAAAGGGAGGAAAAATAATGCGGGCTTCTATGATTTTAAGGATAAAGAAGCAACTCCACACGCCGCAATCAGAGAGCTTCTAAAGATAAACACACCGGCTAAAACTGTCACGGACTTAAAGGAGATAGAGGAACGGCTGGTGATGAGTCTCCTTAACGAAGCGGTGCTCTGCCTTGATGAGGGAGTTGCAGGCTCACCGGGCAATGAAGCTGCTAACCAGATCGATCTTGGAACAGTCATGGGGATGGGATTTCCTCCGTTTAGAGGGGGTATTATGCATTATGCCGACACTCTAGGTGCCAAGTCGATCTTGGAGCGGATGGAGAGATTAAATAAGAGTTTCGGGCTCCGCTTTGAGTCGGCACCTGGAATTGCAAAACGAGCTGCTAGCGGCAGATCGTTTCATGAACAGGCTTGATAACTGTATATAGTTAAAATTTTATTTCATTACTTATGCCTCAATCAATTCAGGATCTGATAGGATCTGAAAATCATTGCCACGGTTGTGGCCCAAACAATAATAAGGGCCTGAGGCTTAAGAGCTATTTTGAAGGGGATGAAACAACTGCTAGTTTCACTCCGGAGCCGCATCAGTGTGCAGGAGCGGTAACAATTGTTAACGGCGGCGTGATCGCTTCCTTAATAGATTGTCACTCTGTTAATACCGCGATGGCTTGGGAGTATAAAAACGCTGGGCGCGCAATAGGATCTGAGCCTAAAATTTGGTGCGTCACTGCATCCCTCAATGTTACCTATTTAAAGCCCACACCCATAGACAAGAGGCTTGAATTACGCGCTAAGGTTTCAAAAAGAGAGGGACGTAAAACCTGGATTGAGTGCACACTCTCTGCTGCCGGTGTAGTATGTGCTAAGGGAGAGGTACTCGCAGTTAGGATTGAACGTAGCTAACTCTTACTGGGAGCACGGGCTTCTAGCCCGCTTGATCTAACTTGCAACAGAGCTCAAGCGGGATGGAAGCCCGCGATCCCAGTAAGGAAAATTTTTATCTGTTATAACACTACGCTGCAGCTCTTACTTTGGATGCCCAGATCTGTCGCATGCGGATTGTAGTGCCGGCATAACTTTTTTCTACATTATCTACGATCTTGGCTAAGGTAAGCATCTGCTGCTCATTTAACTTTGAGGGATCAGGGAGAATTGATAAAAAGGTAGAGACAATATCTTTCTCGGAGACTAGATACTTAGCTGCCTTTGAAAAATCACGTGAAAGAGAAACGATATCAAAGATTACATTATTTTTTACAGCTTGATCTAACTTATGTGCTAGCTCTCTTATGATATAATGCACTAAATCTGGGTAGACCTCTCCTGGATAGTGCGCGATGCCGTAGCACCACCCTTCCATTTCAATCTCAAAGATCTCTTTATTCTCGTTTTTCATTACTCCTGACCTCTTAGACCAAGAACATCTTTAACACGAGCTGCCGCTATAACACCGATAGTTCCTGCCGCCAGTGCACATTTTGCTGCAGCCATTAGTCTAGCTGGCTCTAATTGATGTAAGGATTGAGCGGCTGAAGGGGCCGCACCACTCTGCACAACTAAATCTTCCCCCGATGTACGTTCTGCCTTTCCCATATCTACTTTCCGTTATTGTAACACAGTTAGATTTACTACTATTAGGAAACTTTTTGCTTCCTAGAGATAGTTATGCAGAAACAACAAATAATGTGATGTGTTATTAAATGTAATGTTTTTAGATAGTTAACACTGGGACCGCGGGCTTCCAGCCCGCAAACTTATTTAAAGCCATAACCCTGAGCGGGATGGACCATATACTCGGTCCCAGTCTTTTATCCTCGCAACACCTTCGCCAACTCCACAAACTCCGCTATCGATAATGTTTCAGCTCTGCGGCCTCCATCTATTCCTACCGCGGCAAGAGCAGCTGGGAGCTTCTCTACCGGGAAGAGTGCGGTTCCTTTAAGACTATTTAGCAATTTGCGGCGGCGCTGCGAGAAGGCAGCTTTTACCACCATCTGGAAATGAAGCATATCATCAATTTTAAAGCGTGGTTCCTTAAGAAATGTTAACTCCAATAAGCGTGACTGGACTTTTGTCGGCGGATGAAACATCGTCCCTGGAAAAATCGGTCCAAGCCTCATATCAGCCCAAAGCTGCGCCGAGATTGAGAGCACTCCGTAATCTCTCCCGCCCGGAGGGGCTGCCACACGCTCTGCAAACTCACGCTGCAGCAAAATTACGGCTCTCGTAATGGATGCTGCGTTTGCAATCAGATGAAATACAATATCTGTAGAGAATGAATACGGCAGATTACCAAAAACTGTAAGATTCTCCCCTATCTCCGAAAAATCCACGGCGCGCACATCACCTTCTAAAATATCTATATTAGGAAAGCGCAAATGAAGCGCATCGGCTAATTTCTCATCTATCTCAATGACTGTAAGCTTTGGAAATACTGAAAGCCTCTCTGTTAAGGCTCCTAGTCCAGGACCTATCTCGACAAGTGTATCGGAGGACTGCGGTTTGCCGAATTCAATAATCTCATCGATCAATCGATTGTCGATTGTGAAATTCTGTCCAAGACCTTTACTAGGTCGAACACCGAGATGGGCCAGTATATCTTTTGAGCGTGCCATATTTATATCACGTAAAGATTAGAGTAGCGGCATTACCTCTCAAGCGGCCAGCGTGCACGCGCAATTAAATCTCCGTCACCGCGCTCACCTGCTTGCCATCTTAGCGCTGCTGCATATCCTATCATTGCAGCATTATCCACACAGTGCGCCATCGTGGGGAAAAACACAGCTGCCCCTGGAAGCGCCTTTAACCTGGCACGTAAAGAGAGATTCGCTGAGACTCCTCCACTGACCGCAACCTTTTTTACGCCGGTGCTAGCAATAGCTTTTGACAACTTAAACTGAAGAGCGTCCACAATCGCCTCCTGCACGGCGTATGCTATCTCACCTCTAAGTGACGGATTTGCTGATATCTCCCCTTTGTTTTTAGAGATTAGAAGCGCTATCGCTGTTTTTAATCCGGAGAAGCTAAATCCATCTGAATCCCGCATTACTTTAGGGAGAGAAAATCTGCTCTTAGCGGTACTGTCAGCAAGTGCCGCAAGCTTAGCACCGCCTGGATAGGTAAAGCCAAGAAGATTTGCAGATTTATCAAAAGCCTCTCCGGCAGCATCATCTTTAGTTCGAGCGATTAATTCATAACTACCGATCTCTTTTACAAGCTGAATCTCCGTATGTCCGCCCGATACAACTAGCGCCAAAAATGGCGGCTGCAGCTCCTTATTATCCAACATACATGAGAAAATATGCCCTTCGATATGGTTTATACCAAGCACCGGGAGATTATAAGCAAGTGCTAATCCTTTTACAAAATTTGTTCCCATTAACAAGCAGCCTTTAAGGCCAGGACCGCAGGTAACCGCAAGCGCGGTAAGATCCTTTAACTGTATTTTCCCCTGATTTAATACTGAATCTGTAATCAACGGAAGATTTTTAAGGTGCTCCCGTGCCGCAAGCTCCGGCACTATACCGCCGTAAGCTTCATGGAGCTTTACCTGTGAGGAGATCTCCTCGGCCAGCACTGTAATCTCCCCCGCTTTAATACTGAGGAGCGCTGCCGCTGACTCATCACAGCTACTTTCGACCGCTAATAGTGTGACCATTTAATTTTTCTTCGGTAAGAATGACACCTACTGGGACCGCGGGCTTCCAGCCCGCCGTCCCAGTTAACAGAACTCAGTTTACAGTGTAGTATTAGAGACATTAAGTCCTATGGAGTTAGACTCTTAAGATATTTTGCCATCGCAGTGAGATCTCCTTCTGCAGCTCGCTTATAGAACTCTACCGGACAGAAATGTGGGTCTACTGTAACCTGGTTAGGTGTAACTCCTGTCTTAAGATAGTTAAGAATATCATTCTCTGTCCAGGATGCGCCGCGAAGATAGTCAGCAAAATTTAGAGCCGGCGCAACCTTCTCTCCGGAATCCCGCCGTATAGCACGTCCTCCGCCTAGATACTTCTCCGATCCAAAAATGGCTGTGGAGGAGTTGTGGCAGCTGCCGCAACGCGCCACATGATCGACAAGATACTTGCCATGTTCAAGGGTCTCTTTTTCCGATACTCTCGCGATAAAGCCGCGCACCTCACGGCGTTTATCAAACAGACCGGTTGTATTTTTAGAGACAAAGCCGACTTCCCTTTTTTCGACAGCATTTGAAACCGCAGGTAGGGTACGTAAATATGAAATAATTGAGAGAACATCCTCATCGGCCATCCATTGAAATCCATCATGTGCTTGAGGCGAGATTAGATCATCGTTACGATCGATCCCGGCGCGAATCACCCGCACAAGCTCCTTAACAGTATATTCATTTAAACCGCTTCTATCAGGGGTAATATTAGCTGCATGCACTCCACCGAACTTATCATAAAAAAGCGCTCCTCCACTAAGCGGTGCATCTGGATAGGCGCTCTCCCCGTGACAGAATCCGCAGGCCGCCATACTTTTGGCAAGATACCGTCCGCGCGCTACCTGCTCCCCACTAGTTAGATCTAGATTTAGGTCAGTATTCCTTGAGAAACACCCAAGCACTGCCACCACAAGCACCACCATTAATATTTTTATCTTCATAACTGTCTGATATTCCTAAGAATTAATGCATTAGTTATACCGAGTTCTTACATGAATGACAACCGTTCAAAAAATTGAATAGAGGTAGGTTATGTCATACAATACAAGATCTGTTCTTTTTCATTATTCTTAATACGGGTAGACATTCGACTGCTCCAGTGCTACGCGGGTTCTAGTACAGAATCCGGGAGGCAACTGGAGAGTCATCTTCATAGGTTTGACTGCTCCGGTTTTGCAAATTCTAAGAAATTCACAACCAGAAGCTGCTCCGTATGGAGCAGCTTCGCAAGAAAAAGGAAAAGATCGTGAACAAGGGCTACCTGTCATTCCTGCTTGCTCTCGTCACTCTCTTCGTCGCCACGGCTTGCAACCGCGGCGGCGGGGGTGGCCACAAGCGGGCAGAGCAGAAGTACGACTCGACCGTGGTTTCGTTGAACGCGATCACGATCACGACACCGATCGTGAAGTGGATCAGTGTCGGGTACAACAACGGTGATACCGACACAGTTTACGGGTTCAGCGGTCTCGCCTCCACCGAGGAGGTGGGGATGAGATTCGTATTCGAAGACGGCCGGGAATCGTTGGAGTACACGCTCCCGGTAGTTAACGGGGGCTGGAACAAGCTCGATGCTCGCTTCCCGGTCGGCATCATGACTGAGGTTCAGGTCTTCAAGACCGATGAGCCGGGCCTGGTCCTGGATCGGCGATACGTGATCTCCGACAACCGGCTGGCAGGGGACCCGTGGTTCCAGCTCAGCCGGAGCCATGTGGTCGCTGGAGTTGCCACTCAGATCGTGGCGACCCTGCGCATGCCGCTCGATCCGGATGTTGGTACGGTCGGTATCTCTCTCGAGGAGACGAAGGGTGAGCCGGGCGCGCAAATGAGCGTCCGCACCACCGACTTCACGAGAGATGCAGGTGATCCAACTGGAGTCACCTACTCTGCACGATTCTTCCTCCTTGAGAGCCCGAATGGAACTTCGGGTGAAGGAGAGACGGATCCGCAGGTGGTCACATACCGCTTGCGTGTGTTGCTCGACGGGGTGGCGCTCCCGCTACTCCCTCCGGAGTACGTTCGCGTCATCGAGCCATTCACGAAAGCGTTCGGGAACGACCTCGATCTGCTCATGAGGTCTGCTGTGCAGATCTACGAGAACTCGAACAAGTACGGCGGCTTCGGCCCTCTGCATGAGCAGGGGATCTCTGAAGCTGCACAGGAATTGGCCTCGTCAGGCCGCATTGACAAGGTCTACCGCGGCCCAGACGGCAACACCATCTGCTTCCTTGCAAGCGAGAAGGGAAATCTCGCAAAGGGAGCTCTCTTGCTCTATCCGCGTGCTTCAAAGGGCGGAGGAGCACCTCCAACAAATCTCCTTTCTCCATTCGAAAATCCCGGTCTCGGGATCGATACGGAGAAAGTCCGGGCCGAGTTGGACGCTCTTGAAGTTGGATCTTTCTTCAATGAAAACGTCCAGATCTTGACTGGCGAGGAGGTCACGTTCGGAAGCGTCGGGAACGATGCTCCTTTCGTGTACATCTCTACGCACGGGGAGGTGCTCTCGTTTGGAGACGCGTACGAAACCTCCGTTGTCGAGACGGGGGAACGCGTCTCCTATGACTACTTCCCATACAACGGGGAGCTCCAGACCGGAGAGGCGATCCTGCTATGCCGGGCCTGGGACCATGAGAACTCGGGACCGGTTGTCCGCTACGGCTTCACGGAGAGGTACGCCGTGCGGCAGAACTATTCCGACTCGATCGTATTCGTGGCGAGTTGCCGTTCCGTGGCAAACGCCAAGCTCCCGCTGGCCTTCTGGCAGGCGGGCGCACGGGCGGTGATCGGATACTTGGACTACGTCGACATCGCGGATGCCAACGTGTACGAGGAGACAGTGGTCTCCCAATTGGCGTTCGGATTAAGCGTCGAACAGGCAACTGCTGGCCTTCCCCTCCGCTATCATGGAGACAGGAATGCCACGCTGCCTCTCGGCGTTGTCGGAGGCGGATTTGAAAGCGCCTCTGAGCGGGGGCGCTGGGGGACGGGCACAGACCTGTCAACTAGCGTGTTCGTCACAAGTGCATTCGGAGGAGCTCTTCTTCCGGATGGGCCGGGCAACACCTATTTCGCCCTGCTCACTGCGTTGAACGGCGTCCCGCCGATCACTGAGGGTCAGCTCTCCCAAGAGCCCATCCAGATCACGGCGGGAGCTAAGCTCGAGTGTCGGGTGGACTTCATCGTCAAGCACCCGAATCCGGATCCGAACGCGCTACTTGAGATCTGGTTCGATGCCAACAACGGCAACACCTACCTGCTCTACGTGCGGGCGGTGTATCAGATCTCAGGATTCAAGTTCCTCACGAGCGGATTCGATCACACCGGGTGGCAGACGCTCGGCCCGTACGACATCGAAATCGGCACACCGCTCCTCGGTCTAACGGGCAAGATCAGGTTCAGGGTCACCTCACCTGACCTTCACGCCGCTGTG
>CAZKXU010000005.1:0-18314 GCA_964556665.1 uncultured Bdellovibrionales bacterium
TTCCGAGGCGTGCCAATCTGGGGCAACGCTGCGCGCTATACGTGAAAAAACTTAGTTGGCGAAGGTCTAGTAAGTAAATTTGAGAATGAAGTTAAATTGCTTAGGTAGCTTTTCCCTGCAGGACAAAAATTATGTAAACAGGGCGTATCCCGATTTTTTCTATTCTTTTAGTCCCATAATTAAATCCGACAAATTAACCATGCTCACAGAAATACCATTATAATCTTTTACATAACTACTTCGCAGATAAGGTGAAACTACAAAGTTCTTACCTTTCGGATAGCTCTCTCGAAATACTTTAAGTGCCTTAGGATCAAATCTTAATTCATTCATTTTACACTCTATTGTGATTGGCATTTGGTTCTCTCTAAAAACAATGAAGTCTATCTCATTTTTTTTATCGTCACGCCAAAATTGTATCTTCTCAGAATTAAACTTTGTAGATAACTCATCAAGCACTAAATTCTCCCAAAGCATTCCTTCATTTTCAGAAGATAGTGTCTGCCAGCCTCTCACATGAGCAATAAATCCTGTATCGAAACCGTATACCTTAGGCTGCCTTACAAGTTCTCTTCTCTTGCCACCATGATATGGGCGAATTATGCGAATAGCATGACAGATCGTTAATGCCTCCATGTAATTCATTACGGTCGGGCGTGAAAGTTCAGTATTCGTTGCCAATTTAGTTATATCGACTAACTCTCCATTGCTGGCGAGCAATATCTCAAAAAGCTTAATAAATTGAGCTCTCTTTTCAATTTGAAAGAGTTCCCTTATGTCTCTAGCAAAAAATGAATCAGTCCATTCGGAGTAATATTCAGAATCCTGTGGATCATTGGAAAGCAACCTTTGCGGCAGACCACCTCGAAGCATTCGATTACTTAAGTTAACGTTATTGAATACTCCAAGTTCCGAGAATAACACTGGTACTAGATGAACCTCGCGCTTCCTTCCTGCTAAACTATCGCTAAACTTTTCAGTTGCACTCAATGTGGATGAGCCAGTAGCCAGTATCTTTAATTTGGGGAACTCGTCTGCTGCAATTTTTAAAACGCGACTGGGATCTGGAATATTATGAATTTCATCTATGATTACTACTCCCTCTTCAATACTATTAAAAAATGACTCTGGATTACTTAAGCGCTCAGTAACACTTGGTAAATCACAATTAAAATAGTGGGCATTTGGAATGCTTTTAGCCAAAGATGTTTTTCCTACGCGGCGCACACCAGAAAGCCATACTATTGGTGCCTTAGCCCAGGCAGCATTGATTTTATCAAGCCAAACCTTTCGCTCTAAGATCATATAGCAATATTATACATTTATCGCGATAAATGTAAAGAGTAATTACGCATGTTGTATCTAGTTAATATTATTACAATTCTGTCCGATTAGTTTGTGAATGGGTTCAATAAGTTAGCGTTTTCCTCTAAGTTTTGATTTTCAAAACTGATAATTATAGCTGTCAGTAATAGTTGGGGAAGAGAGGCACAATAAGACCTTTATTTTATATTTATCCCCGATCTGGCGGCCTCGGAGTGGGGAGCTCCGAGGCCGCTAGTAGTTCGTGTTCAGGCAGCAGCTGCCTCGGGCGTCATCTCAACGACGGCCAGACGGGTTGCCTCGCTGAGGTCAACCTCGCCGTAGCTGAAGGACAGGAGCTCGAACCAGTCCGGATCATTGGAGCATTTGTCGCCGAGGTCCACTTTGATCAGATGTTCAGCCCCGAGGTTCTTCAACGCCATGAACTCCGCATTGGCCTCCTCGCCGCTTGGCATATAGTAGTCCACCTAGCGTTAAATTGAGCTAAATTTCGATTATTGGTGCAATTGCTTCCTGCTATAGTTAGTCCTTAATTGCTCATTGAAGTCCGGCAACTTCTGTCCGCCTTCGCTCCTTGAAATACTTTTACAAAGTATTTCAAGGAGCTACGGCGGGACGTATTTGCTCAATAAGCCCGGATTCCGAGCTTATTGAGCAAATACGATAATTCTTGCTAATGTAGTAGCATGCTTGAATATCTTGAAAGAGCCCTATGGCTGCTCGGTCGACTACATCCAGCTGTCGTGCATTTCCCAATTGCATTTCTTTTGGCTCTATCCGTGTATATAATTTTAGTTTTCTTCAAAAAAACCTCCGCCAATTCCAGAGTAATATCTATTATACTAAATATAGCCACAATCTCGGCTATAATTGCGAGTATTATCGGTTTACTTAATGCCTATTATCAGGATTTTAGTGGTGATCTTGCAGAAACACTTTTCTGGCATAAATATTTAGGCATTGCCGTAACGGTTATACTAATTATTACTCAGCTGTTAATACGGGTAAAAGCAAAATTTATTGACTCACCATTTTTTCTTTCACTGCTCGCTGCAGGCTCACTCTTACTAATTATCTCAACTCACTTTGGATCGGTCATGGTGCATGGTGGTGATTATTTATTAGAACCAATGCGTGAAACTCTCCCCGCACAAACTTTAATTACCAAGCAAGATAAGAAGGAGCTGCAAAATACAAATGACAAACATGCTGAAAAAGAAGAACATCAGTATACAAAACTAACCAACTTGCCTACTCCTATCCAAAAAGTGATTGATTTCGATCATGATATTAAACCTATCTTTGAGCAAAGCTGTGCTAAGTGCCACCTAGCTGGGAAAAAGAAAGGAGATCTTCAGTTAGATAGCAGAGAGAAAATACTCAAAGGTGGCGAAAGTGGGCCTGCCGTAGTTGTCGGCGACAGCTTAAACAGCTTACTAGTGCAATTAATCGCAGGGGCTGATGCTGAACGTAAAATGCCAAAGAAAGCTTCAAAATTAAGTGATCAAGAGATCGGCACGATTAGAGCCTGGATCGATCAAGGTTTAAAATGGGGTAAAGAGATTGATGATAAAAAACTAGCAAAGGTATCAGTTGCTCCGCGTCGCCCTGAGCTTACGCCAAACCTTAATCCTGAATTAAATCCAATTGATAATCTGCTTCAACCTTACTATGAAAAACATGGTGTAACATTGTCAGAGGATTTAAATGATGCCTTATTTATGAGGCGTGTTTCACTAGACCTAGTTGGATTACTACCAGAGGCGGAGCAGTTAAAAACTTTTATACAAAGCCGTGAACCGGGCAAACGTGAAGAACTAGTTGATAGTTTATTAGCAGATGATGTCAACTACGCAGCACATTGGATTACTTTTTGGAACGATCTACTGCGAAATGATTATACAGGTGTTGGGTTCACACAAGGCATAAGACAGGAGATAACAGACTGGCTTTATAAAGCCCTCCTCAACAATCTGCCACTAGATAAATTTGTACAGCAATTGATCAAGCCATCAAGAGAAACTGCTGGTTTTATGCAGGGCATTTCTTGGATCGGCCTTGTAAATCCTAGCGAGAGGCCTGAGTTGCAAGCAGCACAGGGAATCGCCCAGGTATTTATGGGGGTTAATTTAAAATGCACCTCATGTCATGATAGTTTTTTTGAGGAGTGGAGCCTAAAAGATGCTTATGGCTTGGCCAACGCCATTGGCGGTAAGCCTCTAAAAGCCCATGAATGTGAATCTCCGACTAGCCTCATACCGGCACCCAGCTTTCTTTATCCTGAGCTAGGAGAGATTGAGGCCAAAGCTCCACGCAAAGTTAAACGGGAACAGCTTGCTAAGCTTGTTACATCACCACAAAACGGGCGTTTTGCACGTGCCATTGTTAACAGAATCTGGGCATTACTTTTTGGTTATGGACTAATAGAGCCGATTGACGAATTAGATCACAAAGCATGGAATGCCGATCTATTGGATTGGTTAGCTACATACTTTGTTGAGCAGAATTATGATCTGAAAAAGTTACTTCGAATAATAGTTACCTCTAACGCATATCAACGTAAAGCCCTGCCATTAAGCGAGCAGCCGCCTAAAGAATATATATTTCATGCACCCTATATGCGTCGCATGACCGCCGAGCAGATACAGGATGCTATTTTTTCATTAAGTACGACTGTCCCTCCACTAACGGCGGGAGACCTAACCAGAATAATCAACTTAGTTATACCCGCCTTAGAGCAACGCTCTAAACTACAGTATGTTCAGGGCGATTTAGAACAGGATTCAAGCTTGGAACTAAAATTGGATTTAAAAGATAGCAGCACTGTTTGGTTATCTGCTCTAGCTGTTCGCAAAGGGAACACATACCGACCAGTGCGTGAGAGTGTTGGTAAAAAGAAAAAAGCAGCAAACAAACCTTTACTTCATTTAGACTGGCAATATGCAAGGTTGTTTGATGGCAAGCAAAATATCAACATCAAGGATATCGCCAGCACCAAAACCTACCCATGGAAGACGACAGCATTTACAGCGGGAGAAAGTGAGCTATTACCCGCATTTGAAATCACCCCTAATTATTACTATCAAAAACTGCACCGTGCTCCATTATTTTTAGCAGCTTATGATTTTCCAAAGAAAGGTGGCAGATTCGAAATTGGCGCAAAACGAGCAGCTGAATCAGGTAAAAAGCCAACAAAGAAAGTGGCATTAACGCTTTTTACAGGGCTACCTGTTAGAGCAGGATTGCTAGAAAACACCCCATTATCAATTAACTTGGGAAGGCCGCGACGGGAACATGTCGTATCTAAACGTAGTGCTGAATCAGGCACTCTGCTGGCTCTTGATTTGATTAATGGTGAGGAATTATTTATTCTTTTAAAGGCAGCTGCTAATAAAATGTTGCAATCGAATAAGCAAAATCAGCTGGAAGACAAGCTAGGAGATCAGCTACAAGATCAGCTTATTAATAAGATATATTGGCAGCTATTGTCACGTGCACCGACTACGCGGGAGATGGAGATTGCTAAGCGACATTTAAACTCCAATAGTAAGGAAGATGGCTTGGCAGATCTGCTTTGGGCAACATTAATGTCGCCAGAGTTTATTTTCATTGGTTAAGGATAAGTTGATGATAAAACGTTACTTAACTAGAAGAGATTTTATAATAAACAGTGCGATTTTAGGGGCACTTGCTCTAGGCAAGCCAAATCTGGTGTGGGGGTCAAAGCAACCCCAAAAACTTGCAGCTAAAGCAGACCATATGATCCTCTTATGGCTTTCAGGTGGGTTAGCACAAACTGAAAGTTTTGATCCTAAACCATACTCCCCCTTTGAGCGCGGAGTCGATGTACGAAAGATATTAAGCACTTTTAAAAATAAAGAGACCGTAGTTGACGGCTTATTCTTTTCTGAGGGTTTAGAGCGCATTGCGCAGGTCATTGATCGTGGTGCGGTTCTTCGTTCTTTTAAGCCGCCCGACCTAACTAAAACAGATCATACGCGCCACCAGTACCATTGGCATACAGGCTATATACCACCACAGGCGGTAGCTGTTCCACATATTGGTTCTGTAATTGCTAAGGTGCGTGGCACCACATCAGAAAATATACCAGCTTTTGTACACATCGGAGATAGACTGGAGGGACAATCATCAGACCAGGTACGTGCTTTCTTATCATCAGGATACTTGGGCGCCAAATTTGCCCCTTTTATCATAACCGACCCTGACGCTGCGCACACTGTGGTGCAGCCACCAAAAGAGTTAAGCAATAGTCGTTTTGAGTCACGCCAAAGCTTATATCGAGAGTTAACAGCTCAGAGTGTAGGAGAAAAAGATATATCTAACTATCAACAGGATTCATTGTTACAAGCAATGGAGAGTGCCTATGCAATGACACGCTCATCTTTAGTGGATGCATTTAATCTAAACCTTGAACCGGCAGAAAGTTTTAATCGTTATAATAGTGGAATGTTTGGACGTGGGATCTTACTAGCGCGCCGCTTGATAGAAAGCGGAGTTAGATTTGTTGAAGTCAGCTCAGAGTATGTGCCGTTTCAGAATTTTGATACTCATCGTGATGGGCATAGACGCACAGTCGAGCTAAAAAAATGGATGGATGCTCCTATTGCCCAACTAGTTTTAGATTTAGAGCAACGTGGCCTACTGGATCGGACTTTAATAGTTGTAGCCTCTGAATTTGGGCGTAGTCCAGGAATGAATAAAGTTAAAAAGGGAGAGATTATTAGGGTTGAGTCAGAGATACAGTACGGTATGCACGCTCATTTTACAGGCGCATCTTCTATAGTAATGTTTGGTGCCGGCGTTAATCATGGAAAGGTTTATGGTAAAACAGCAGACGAGTTCCCCTGCCAGACGATTGAAGATGCAGTATCACTAAAGGATCTACACGCTACCATATACAATATTATGGGCATCCCCGCCGATCTATCATTCGAGGTCGAGCGTCGACCATACTACGTTACTGAAGATGGCAAGGGCGAGGCGATACAGGCGTTAATGGCGTAACTGGGATCGCGGACAGGATGTCCGTTGTCCCAGTATTTGTAATAATAATCCGTAACGGATCGACTTTTTTCCCTACTTTGTATAAAGTAAACCTATATGGTTACAAGAATAAATATGCGGACAATTATATCCTTTATAGTTTTTCTCTGCGCTAGCTTATCACTGCTATTCATGAGCGCCTGTAGCAAAAGATCAGAGGCAAAGTTTTCAAGAGTTGTATTTATTACAATCGACACATTAAGGGCTGATCACTTTAAGAGTTACGGCTATTTTAGAGAAACGGCGCCATTCATTGAACAGATGATACAAAATGGGGTGCTGTTTGAGAATGCTTTTAGTGCCTCCTCACATACTGGTCCATCACATGCCTCTATGTTTACATCAGTATTTCCGCATCAACATGGGTTACTGCGTAATCATGAATTGGTAAATCCAGAGCTAATGACTATGCCAAAATTCTTCCAGCAAAATGGCTATGAAGTTGCTGGATTTTCAGCTGTAAACTTCATGGAAGGCAAGGTGGGATTTGAAATGTTGCCTGAGGAACTCGAGCTACAGTCGGCAAAAATTACAAGACAGTATTGGTTTAGACCCGCACAAATGAATGTAAACCGTGTGCTACATTGGTTTAATAAGAAAGGAAATCCAAACAATTATTTTATTTGGCTACATTTTTACGATGTACATGAATGGGATAGTAAGAGAGCTGTGCCTGATAAGTATCGGGATCGATTTGCCAACACTGACAAGCGCGAACTTGTAGATTTTATAACAACTAAACATAATACCCCTCTTAGCTTCTTCAAGAAGGAGGAGCGCATGAATAGATATATAAATAGCTATGATACAAGAATCGCCTATGTTGATGGGGAGATTAAGCGATTGCATGACAATATAAAGGATCGTGGCTTACTTGATAATTCGCTATGGGTAATTACTGCTGACCATGGTGAAGGTTTAGGTACACATAACTATAAGGGGCATGGAGAATTTTTATACAATGAGCAACTGCATGTACCATTAATATTTTACTCAAATAATAAGGTCTTCAAGTCACGCCGCGTAAAGAATTTAGTTCGTAGTGTGGATATTTTCCCTACACTTAGAGAGTTAAGCAATGTGAGTAATGTACCAGCATTAGAAGGGGTAATGGGAGTTTCATTAAAGCCGCTCCTATTAGGAGAAAAGTTTGATGAAGATACTATCAAATACAGTTTTTCTGAAAGACGCCCTAAAGATATGATCTCATTTAGAAAGAAATGGGAGGAAGGCGATGTCTTTTCAGTGCAGGATTTAGAACATAAATATGTACACCATACACAGGGACAAAGTGAGTTTTATGATTTAACCTCTGATCCATTTGAAGAGCGCAGCCTAAGCCGTGGCCTACCAGACTTAAAGAAAAGTCTACAGTTACCGATCGCTGCAATGCTAAATTTCTTAAAAGATCGTGGATCTGTACCGGATGCCCCAAAACTAAGCAAGGATGAACTCGAAGAACTTAAGTCGCTGGGTTATATGTAAAGCCAAACATAAGCAATGTAACATAACTCTTTACGATCTACCGGGACCGCGGGCGAGCCTGACAAGTGCACACCACAACTATCAGCCTAGAAAGAGCAGTTCGAACTAAGAAAAGGCGAAAAATGCCCGAAAACACACCGCTTTATTAAGTTTGCGAGTTCACCCAAAAGGTGAGGCTGCTGCCGAGCTGTTTTCGGGCATTTTTTGGCCTAAAAAAGGTTAGAACTACTTCTTCTTGCTGAACTTAGTCCGGCAACTGCCTGATTTAGGTTCAGCAGGTCCATGCGAAGCGTGGTTCAGCCAGCAACGTAGTAGCAGCTAATGCGTTTGCGGGCTGGACGCCCGCGGTCCCAGTGAGCTGGATATAGAACTGACGTCAGGAAATATCAACAACTCTTTCCTTCAGTGCAGATACAATAAAAAAGGCCGGCTAAGTTTCCTCAGCCGGCCTTCTGATTCTAATTCTGTAGAACTAGAATCTTACCGTAATACCACCGGTGTAGGATCTACCTTGACCGCCAGGGATTGTACCTACACGCTGCCTTATAACCTCGGCATAATCATAATCCTCATCAAAGGCGTTATTAACTGTCGCAAAGAGCTCAGTCCTATTATTCCACCATGGTAGCCTATAATATGCTGCGAAGTTTGCTAAATAGTATTCATCAGCTTTGTTCCAATCACTTCGATACTGCCATGCATTACTTAAAGTGAAGCTATCTGATACACGAAAGGACAGAATAGCATTAACCATGTGGTCGATTACAAATGTTAGCTCATTACCTGAAGCCTTATCCTCACTATCAGTTAGGTGACTGCCACCTAAAAACATATCAAAACGCTTTGATGGACGCCATTTAAACTCCCACTCAATACCTTGGACCTCTTGACCTTCAAGATTAGTCTGTACCGTAACATTGTTAACTACTTTTCTTGAAATGAAGTCTTCTGTGTCATTTACAAAGTATACTAACGACGCAAGAAACTCATTTCCCTTAGTATAGAAGAACCCGATATCAATACCATCCATAACCTCAGGATCTAGATTTGGATCACCATCGGAGACCGTGGTATCTGTAAATAGCTCAAAAGAATTTGGCGATCGGTAGGATGTGCCATATAGAGCTTTAAATACCAAGTTGCTATTAATATCGTATAATGCTCCTACCCTATAGTCAGTATGGCTTCCTGTTTCACTATTATCTGACACACGAGAACCTCCTACTACGCGGAACGGATCAGTGATATCATATGTAAAGTTTGCATATATAGCAGTGTCATCTAGATCCACACTATCACCCTTACTACCAAATGATGCTATAGTTCGAGAACAACTACCATCTGTCCTAGCTGCACAGCGTGGTTCCGCCTCATAAACATCATATAAGGCTCCAACTATGACATTGAACTTTTTACTTGCTGAAATGTCTGCGTAAACTTCAGCACCATACTTAGCTTGCTCTGAAGTAACTTGAGTATTTCTTGGTATTAACGGATCCTGCGCGTTTAAATTGCCAATGTTCTGGATGTCATCATGCAGTTCATAACGTAAAGTGGAATGTAACTTCACATTATCACTCCAGTCCCATACATGGCGTGCATCAAAAAAATACCCCTCTTCATTAGAAGATGTTACCGGGAAGGTATTTGATATCGGGCCAACACCGTACTTGCCAGGATGATCCCTATCCCACATCATTACGTCAAACTCAAAATTACCGTAACCAAGATTTGCAAAGATATCTGTTATATCCTCAAACATGGTTACATTATAGCCAGCTCCACGCTCATCCTGGTCCTTACGGATAGCCTTAACTTCACCATCTTTTTCCTTCACGGTGGCAGAGATAAAATATCTCCAGTTACCTTTTGAGTGTGCAGATGAGATTCGCGCTTCGTTCGAATCAAAACTGCCTCTAGCATAAGTTAGCTCTGCAAAATTACCCTTAAGGTCCTTTTTTGTAATCACATTAATTACAGCGTTAAGCGCGTTAGTGCCGTAAAGTACTGAGGCCGGCCCACGCACTAACTCAACACGCTCTACTGCTGCTAGTGGAATCCAGTTTAGGTCAAAACCTCCAGTTCCAGCATTATATACTGGATGACCATTTACTAGTAACAACACTTTAGAGCTTCTTGTGTCTGCTGCAAAGTTGTTTCTTACCGCCACCATGTTATAAACAGTAAAGCCAACGTCATAAGTCGCAATACCAGTCATAAAGCCAACTGCCTCATTTAGACTCTGTGCACCTATATTTCTGATGTCACTTGCTGTTAATACACTAGTAACTGCCGGAGCATCTGAAGATTTCTCCGCGCGCTTTGACGCCGACACAATTTCGACGTTCATTAACGCCTCAAGATCTAAGGCGTATAAATCATCTCCTTCTCCCTCGGCTCTTACTACCTGTGCAAAAAGAGGAAGCATTATCAAGCTTGCTATTGCTATAATTTTTTTTCCGTTCATTATCATCTCTCCTAATAATTAAAACTGCTGACAACCGACTTAGTACCTTTTAATCAGTAACTTCCATGATTCTTGAGCTCTAAGCAATACACGATCTTTTACTTAGCTAAGATTAGAATCTCACATTATAAATATTCAACAGATTGCACACTAGTACATATTGTGTATAGGCTAGCCAGTTCTATACTACTTAGCTATGCAACGTGGTCGGCTATTTTGCATAACCGACTCTTCTGTCAAATACCCAAATACTAAAACCTCACCGTAATACCACCGGTATATGATCTACCTTGACCGCCAGGAATTGTACCTACGCGTTGCCTTACAAGCTCAGCATAGTCATAATCCTCATCAAAAGCGTTATTAACTGTAGCAAAGAGCTCAGTCTTATTATTCCACCATGGTAGTCTATAATATGCTGCGAAGTTTGCTAAATAATACTCATCAGCCTTATTCCAATCACTTCGATACTGCCATGCGTTACTTAATGTAAAACTATCTGATACATGATAAGCAAACACTGCATTAACCATGTGGTCGATTACAAATGCCAGCTCATTACCCGTAGCCTTATCCTCACTATCAGTTAAATGACTGCCTCCTAAGAACATTTCATAACGTTTTGATGGACGCCATTTAAACTCCCACTCAATACCTTGAACTTCTTGACCCTCAAGATTGGTCTGCACGGTAACATTATTGATTACAGTTCTTGAAATGAAGTCCTCTGTGTCATTAAAAAAGTATATCAATGACGCTAGGAACTCATTTCCCTTAGTATAGAAAAACCCGATATCTATACCATCCATAGCTTCAACATCAAGATCGGCACTTCCTTTAGAAGTTCTTGTATCTGTATAGAGCTCAAAGGCATTAGGAGAACGATATGAGGTACCATATAATGCTTTAAACACCAGATTGCTATTTATATCGTACAAACCACCTACCCGATAATCTGTATGAGACCCAGTTTCACTGTTATCAGAGAAGCGAGCACCACCAACTAAACGAAAGGGCTCACTTATATCGTATGTAAAGTTTGTATATAAAGCAGTATCATCAAGATCGATACTGTCACCCTTACTACCAAATGAGGCTACTGCACTTGAACAGCTCCCATCATTCCTAGGAACGCATCGGGGCTTGGCTTCATAAACATCATACAAAGCGCCAAGTATTACATTAAAATTATCACTTGCTGAGATGTCAGCATAGACTTCTGCTCCATACTTTGATTGCTCAGAGGTAGCCTGCGCGTTTTTAGAAGGGACTAGAGGATCATTTAAATTCAAGTTATCGATCGACTGCTCGTCGTCATGTGTTTCATAACGCAACGTAGTGTGAACCTTGGCCTTTTCACTCCAATTCCAGCTGTGGCGCGCATCAAAAAAATACCCTTCTTCTGTGAACTTGTTCACCGGAAAACTACTTGAAACAGGCCCAATACCGTACTTAGCTGGATGCTCCCTATTCCACCACATCATATCGAACTCAAAGTTACTGTAGCCAACATTTGCAAACAGATTTTTTACATCATCAAACATCGTGGTGCTAAAACCTGCTCCACGCTCATCCTGGTCCTTACGAATTGACTTAGTTTCCCCATCGCTATCTTTTAGAGTTGTCGAGATAAAATATCTCCAATTGCCCTTTGAATGAGCGGATGAAAGACGCCCCTCGTTAGTCTCAAAACTTCCCCTTGCATAAGTTAACTCTGCAAAACTACCCTTAAGATCTTTTTTGGTAATTACATTGATAACTGCGTTAAGGGCGTTCGTGCCGTAAAGCACTGAGGCGGGTCCACGTACCAACTCAACACGCTCCACAGCTGCTAGTGGGATCCAGTTTAGATCAAAGCCACCTGTGCCGGCGTTATAGATAGGGTGACCATTTACCAATAACAACAACTTGGAACTCCTTGTGTCAGCTGCGAAGTTGTTTCTTACCGCAACCAAGTTATAATTAGTAAAGCTTACATCGTAAGTTGCTATACCGGTCATAAAGCCGACTGCTTCATTTAGGCTTCGCGCACCAAGATTTTTAATATCATTTGCAGTTAATACACTTGTAACCGCTGGGGCATCTGATGATTTCTCCGCACGTTTGGAAGCCGATACAATTTCGACGTTCATTAAGGCCTCAAGATCTAAGGCATACAAATCATCTCCTTTCTCCTCAGCACGTACCTCCTGTGTAAGAAGCGGAAGGAGTACTAAGCTAGCTAAAAACATACTTTTTATCGACCCACACATTGTGCCATTCTCCAAATAATAAATCTGTACCGACAATAATTTATTCCAATCATTAGATACTCTTCTAGATTTTTTGATTCTACGCAATACAATATTATTGTTGCTCCTGCTGAGACTGACCTTAGAATGCTGGTTTATCTAGCAGAACCGGAGAGCGTCCTGCCTTAGGAGACCGCTCCACATGCTACTAGTCTACTTAAAATACCGGCTAGTCGTATCAATGAATGTTAAATCCAACTCCGATTAAGTTTCTTAAGCAGAGAGCCAGGATTACGAAATCTGTAATAATCCTTAATTGACAAACTACGGCGTCGTATACACCTCTCCAGTCCTGACTATTACCCACTAGTATTGAAAAACTTAGTTTGGGGTTTTGTCCCTTTCTCAGTCCTAATCCTATTTCCCAGTCTTCGTCCTCGTCTTTTTCCTTGTCTTTGTCCTTGTCAGTTATCCTAGTCCCAGACAAAAAGACGAGGACGAAGACTGGGAAATAGGATTAGGACTGCAAAAAGACAAGCTACAAAACTCGCACTTTTTATGACTTGTGGGTAATAGTCCTCTCCAGTCACCATCAAACAACACTTTTAGCTCTCGGCGACTTATCTCGCCATATGCCAACGAAGCAGTCATATGGCTTTACCCAATACTTCCGAGAATATTTCAAAAGAACGTTGTCTAAGGTGATTAAAATCCTGCGTTGTAGTAAGTGTCGGTGAACGAGGGTATGGTAAATTAACAGTCAGAATATCGAGAACCCTAGTTGGGAGTTTTGATAGAAAGATCACCTGATCGCCTAGTGCAATTGCCTCTTCAAGATCATGACTAATAAAGATCACAGATAACTGCATATTCTTGGCAATGTCAGATATTACTCGTCTTAGTGTAATGGTTCTTTCGTAGTCAAGAGCAGCAAAAGGCTCATCAAGCAGCAGGAGTTTGGGTTTAATAATAAGTGCTCTTAAGATGCAAACGGCTTGTGCTTGACCACCCGAGAGTGAATATACTCTCTGATTGAGATCAAGCGAGATTCCTGTTTGTGCCAACAGCTGCTCTAGGCGTTGCTGCTTTTCGATATAATTGACACCCTTCAATGAGAGCGGAAAAGTAATGTTTTCCTTGACTGAGCACCAGGGCAGCAAGCTTCTTCTGTAATCTTGGAAAACATATCCCACTTGTCCATTATTGGAGGATACTCCATCAATCGAACCTTGATAATCTCTATCCAAGCCAGCAAGTATATTTACAAGTGTAGTTTTGCCACATCCGTTGGGACCGAATATAGTTGTAAACGAGTTGTCTGGCACTGCGAAGCTGATCTGATTCAGAACCTTTTTTTGTCCTTGATTAGTTATAAATGATTTTGAAACCTCTCTTATTTTAATCATTTGCCAGTCCAGTAGATGAAGCGAGACTCAAGTTTTACCAGGATCTTATTAGCGACATATCCTATAATTCCCAGCACGATCAGGAGAGCGTAAAGAGTGGATACCGAGTTGGTAAGGTACGAATCATAAACTCGCTGTCCTAGTCCAAAATCTGTTCCAATAAACATCTCGGAAACAACTGTTACAATAAGTGATTGAGCCAGCGCTAATCTTAGACCAACAAAAATCTGCGGAAGAGCGTCCATGATAAGAATTTTATAAAAGATCTGAAATCTATTAGCTCCAAAAACAGCAGCCATTTTGCGTCTAGTAGGATCAACCAAAGTAACCCCATACGAAGTGTTAACAACCATAAGCAAAAAGGTAGGTGTGAAGGCCATGGCAACCTTTGATGGATCCCCAATTCCAAAGACGATCAAAAAAAGAGGAAAGATCGCCGTGACAGGCATTGATCTTATAAATTCGAGTGGAAATTCAAAAATTCTTCTAAGTGTGCTCGACAGTCCCAGCAAAAGACCGACGAACACCCCTGCTATTATTCCAAACGAAAAGCCATAGCCCCAGCGAATTATGGTTGCTGATATGTCGTTAAGTACTTCTCCGCTTGCAAATAAAGCTACTAACCGACCAGATACGTTTTTAAGTGGTGGAAGCAGGACTGGAGAGCTAATCTGTAGGATATCAGCAGATATGACCCACAAAATCGGGATAAGTAGTAAACTGAATATTTGTAGAGATAGATTTCTCACCTTATTGCTTTGGCTCCTCGTGCCTGACAGTTGCGCTATGATTCAGTTGAACTCGAACAGAATCAACTGTTCTTAAGTACGAATCCTCCACAAAATCTCTAAAATCAGGAATCTCTTCATCTTTAAAGTTTGCGTCATCCTCCTTAAGCAGCTCAAAATTCTCCCTCATTAGATCGAGTGGGCCCTCCTCAAGTCGAACTTTGTGCACATACTGTGGCCATAATCTCTTAAAGGCTGAGGGCTCAAAAGTAATTGCCTTTGAAAGTATCGCAAAGGCTTCATCGTTATGATCCTGAATAAACTTTTCCGCTTGGATAAGAGCTTTTAGAATTTTGCCAGGCACATCCGGATGCTTGGTGATAGCATCAGAGTGGCCGGTCAGTAGTGATTCATATCTATAAAGTTCCGGTTCAGTCAGATTAATTACTTTATCTGGCATCTGCATTACGGCCTGAGTGCCCCATGGTTCCCACATAGAAAACGCATCCACTGCACCGCCGACCAGAGCCGCAGGCATGGCTGGTGGCTGCATGGAAGAAAGCTTAAGCTCCGTTCGTGCAATATTGTATTTTTTCATGATGCGCCCGAGGAAAAAATACGAGACCGTACCAGGTAGATATGCGATCCTCTTTCCCTTGAGATCGCTGAACGAAGAGATCCCTCGGTCTTTTCTTGCAAAGACTGACGTTTCAGGATTCTGTTGCAACATCGCTAAGATCTTTAAAGGGGGTTTCGAGGCTGCAAGATAAGTGAAAGGCCCTTCCCCTCCGGACATGTAATCAGCCTTTTTAGCTACAAGCAGATCCTGACAGATTTTGGCATTCGTGGCGGTTTCAAACTTCGGCTCAATTCCGTGAGCAGTAAAGAATCCCTTGGCCTCAGCGATATAAAGCAAAGCTGACACCATATTGTTTGGGCGACAAAAAACTACCGGAGCAATACCACCTTTGCTATTGTCAGAAAGTTGACCTTGGAAGAAAGCATCGTCAAACAACGTCGAGTGATTCTGAAAGCTTGCCAAAGATGCAATAACCTTAATTGGATTTTTTGAATAACCAATAAAAGCTACATTTGAGTCAACTATGGTTCCTATCTCAATGTCTCCTGAAATGAGAGCATCCATAGTCATCTTGCCCGTCTGAAACTTACGATAATCTACTTCAATCCCATTCTTGACAAATATGCTGTCGTGCTTTGCAACCAGGGGTAGGACTCCAAGGTTTGCTGTACTGCCGAGTATTAGCTTTTGCTCTTCCGCCAAACCAATCGATGCGTGGAATACTAGCGCAGCTAGAAGGAGTATTAGGTCTGTAAGAAAACTTCGTAATAAATTATGCTGCATATCAAATCGACTCCCTGTTATGATCCTGAGTTCTTTGCTTACTTGGCTTTGGTGTTAGACTTTCCAAATACTCCAACATCCGTCTTTCCCTGCTTAAGCTGACTAAGATCTTGATGAGTAAGTTTACTGGTTTTAATATCGATTACAATAGCAACAAAGAATGATGTGACAAAATAAAAGATCGATAATGAAAGTATCACCGTCAATCGTCAGCCGCTCCTGTCTCGATACAAATGCAAAACCAGCACCAAGTTCTAAGAGAAAGTTTTGTAGGTTCTGAATAAGAGCTTCTTCTAAGTCCGATCTAGCACACGATGCAAAGCTGGCACGTTTAAAAACTCTGTTATTAAAAAAATATGTACTGAAGAAAGGTTGCTTTCGGCTACACGAAAGATCGTCATGGAAATCTAATCTTAAAGGAATTTTAAGCGCTTGAGATCAAAGAGGTACTGACATAAATGGCGGAGCGAACACTAACGCACTTAAGTTATCGATTACCTTAAAAGTGACTTAGAACCACAGCAATCCCACAACGCTGGTGATCCGAACTCCAGCGATTTCTTGGGAGCTGGCGGGGAATGAACAGCCACGGAGTGAAGCAAGTCCGGGTAAGTTCATTTGGTACTGGATTGGGGAGTAATTTTGGCATGAAGGCAAGAGATGTTTAAGCTACAGGGAACTATTTGAAATTACTAGTTATTCAAGCTACAGTTACACTAAGCTGCTTTTATAGAATATACTTGATAAAAATACGTTGCAATTGTCGATTATAATCGACAATAATGGATTATGGTTGAAAAACAGGAACTTAAGAGATCTATTGATGAGTGGCACAAGTATATGTGCCTGGTTAGAGATAGCTCCATAATTCGTGATACGCTCCAGCTGCCGACAGCTGATATTGCTGCGGCGCTTGTGGGGGTGAGGCGATCAGGGAAGACCTACAAAGCTATTCAAGCATCATTGTCTCTCCCTGTTAGCAAAGTCTTCTATTACAACTTTGAAGATCCAATATTTATTACTGATAATCGTGTGGCTCTGTTAGATCAACTGTTAGCCACCGCACAAGAATATCAACTCGCTCCATTCGAACTTCTCATTCTTGATGAAATTCAGAACGTCTTAGGCTGGGAGAGATGGCTCCGCAAGATTATAGATCAAAAGCTATATAGAGTGATTATCACGGGATCTTCAGCATCTCTGCTCGGTTCAGAACTTGCAACATCTCTTACCGGTCGTTGTCTTGAGTATAAAGTTTGGCCACTTTCCTTCAGTGAGTTTTGTAGATTTAAAAAGATCGAAAGGGCTACTCCTAGGAATCAGATGTTGTCAGCCATTCGAGAATTTATGTCCTGGGGAAGTTTGCCTGAAGTCACCAAGCAGGATACCGACGAACTCAAGAGAAAGATTCTACAACAATATTTAGGCGATATTGTTCACAGAGATGTTGTGAACAGACACTCAATTCGCAACAAGCGAGTACTTGACCAAATTGCAACATATTACCTCACTAATATTAGCTCGTTGCATTCTTACACTGCTTTAAGTAAGGCGTTTGCTACAACTCCCGATACAGCAAGCGAATATACCCATGCATTAGAGGCAGCATTTTTGACATTTGAAGTAACTCGGTATCATCAGAATCTAAAAGTGCAAACCCGTGACCCTAAAAAGATTTATGCAGTTGATTTGGGTCTAAGATCTGCAATATCAAGATCAGAGCATGATGATTCGGCCCGATTGCTCGAAAACGTAATCTATCTTGAGCTTAGACGCCGAGATCTACAGATTTCATATTTTAAAGAAAAGTACGAACTCGATTTCGTTGTCAGTGAAAACTATAAACCAACAGAAGTAATTCAGGTTTGTTATGACCTTAGTAATTCAGGGACAAGAGAGCGTGAGTTAAGGGGACTAAAGGAATGTATGGATAAAGTTGGGCTAACTAGCGGAACCATAGTGAGCTTCGATCACGAGGAAAATATTGATTTAGATGGAAAAATTATTAACGTTGTGCCTGTTTATAAATGGCTTAGTTGAGATGGCCTATAGACACTCAAAAGAGTTAGGTAAGACAATTTCAGTGAACAGGGCAGCGTAGATTCAGCAGCCACTGGCTGCTAAATCTTTAGCCGAAGATTCCGGCATGAACCGGGTCGATGTGGCGGAGCCGACGGGACTCGAACCCGCGACCTCTCACGTGACAGGCGAGCGTTCTAACCAACTGAACTACGACTCCGCAATTAA
>CAZKXU010000005.1:18414-61992 GCA_964556665.1 uncultured Bdellovibrionales bacterium
TAGCCGGAGAGCTCCGCTCTCCTCGGCGCTCCTCCTCTCACGTGACAGGCGAGCGTTCTAACCAACTGAACTACGACTCCGCAATTAATCATCTTCCTTTTAGAAGATGATTAATTGCTCTAGCTCCGCGGGTCGCGGGCTAGTGCCTGGCGGCCCTAGCCTTATGCTGTCCAAACGCTCGCTAGCTCGCGTTTGGCATTATTAGGAGCGCTAGCCGGAGAGCTCCGCTCTCCTCGGCGCTCCTCCTCTCACGTGACAGGCGAGCGAATATGCTTACTCTTGCCAACTGAGGTACGTATCCGCAAATGTACACCGACAAACGCTTATATTACTCAGATCTACAGGTATTTGTAAATATTGGCTATCTAAGAATAATTCTGTAACATATAATAGTTACTTAATAGTTAACAGTTGAGATAGCCATTGTGAGTAAATATAATCATGAAGCCATAGATCAGAAATGGCAGCATTATTGGGATAAAAACGAAACTTTCAGAACTAAAGAGTCTAAGGGGAAAAAACTCTACGTCCTCGATATGTTCCCCTACCCGTCCGGCTCAGGTCTACATGTAGGGCATCCACTCGGATACACGGCTACAGATATCTACTGCCGCTTTAAGCGTATGCAGGGATTCTCAGTGCTGCATCCTATGGGATTTGATGCATTCGGACTTCCTGCGGAGCAGCACGCTATTAGTACAGGTGAGCACCCCGGAAAAATAACTAAACAGAACTGCGAAATATTTACCAAGCAGTTAAAGTTAGTAGGACTTTCATACGACTGGAGCCGAAATCTTGCCACATGCGATCCGGAGTATTACCGCTGGACACAATGGATCTTCCTAAAAATATATAACTCCTTTTTTGATGAGAGAGAGCAGCGCGCAAAGCCGATTGAGCAGTTGGAAATTCCTGATGAAATAAAGAAACAGGGAGCCACTGCTGTTCAACAGTTCATCGCCGACAATCGTCTAGCTTACTACAAAGACGCTATGGTGAATTGGTGCCCAGAGTTAGGCACTGTGTTGGCTAATGAAGAGGTCATTGATGGAAAATCGGAGCGCGGCGGTTTTGATGTAATAAGAAAACCGATGAAGCAATGGATGCTCAGAATCACGAAGTATTCAGAGCGGCTGCTTAATGAACTTGAGAGCATAGAATGGCCGGAAAGCATTAAAGAACAGCAACGCAATTGGATCGGTAAAAAAAAGGGCGCCGAAATTAAGTTCAAAGTTAAGGATGGGAATGACACATTTATAGCTTTTACGACCCGGCCAGATACGCTTTTTGGCGTAACTTTCTTTGTAATCTCTCCTGAACATCCATTAGCGAAAAAAGTAACTACTCCCGCCCATGCTGCGCGTGTAGAAAAATACTGTCAGGATGCGGCCAAGTTAAGTGATCTGAATCGCACGATTGAAAATCGTAAAAAAACAGGTGTGTTTACAGGCTCCTTTGTTATCAATCCAATTAACAATGAGGCGGTTCCACTTTACATCGGCGATTACGTACTCATGTCTTATGGCACCGGGGCAGTTATGGGTGTGCCTGCCCATGATGAAAGGGATTTTGAGTTTGCAAGGACTTTTCAGATTCAGATACGCCCGGTTATTGCACCATTAGATTTAAAATCACCTGAATATCGCCCCACTCTGGACGGAGAGATGGCGTGGACGCAGCCCGGGAAGATGCTGCCATGCGAAGCCGCAGTTTTCTGTGAACTTGAGTTAGAGGGAAAATCTAACGCTGAGGCCACCGTGAAAATTGTGCGCTGGTTAGAGGAGAATAGATTTGGCCGAGAGGTAGTAAATTATAAACTTCGTGACTGGCTCTTCTCAAGACAACGGTACTGGGGTGAACCGATACCGATAGTTCATTGGGAGGATGGCAGTATGTCGCCTCTTAATGAGTCAGAGCTTCCGCTCATTCTACCCCAGGTTGAAGATTATAAGCCTAGCAGTGATGGAGAATCTCCATTGGCTAAAGCTAAAGATTGGCTTCAAGTAACCTGTCCGAAAACAGGTAAAAAAGGGCGCCGTGAGACTAACACAATGCCTAACTGGGCAGGCTCATGCTGGTATTATCTGCGCTATATCGATCCACATAATAGCAAACAGGCCTGGGATCCAAAACTCGAAAAAGATTTTATGCCAGTTGACCTCTATGTAGGAGGAGCGGAGCACGCCGTGCTGCACCTTCTTTATGCTCGCTTTTGGCATAAGATTCTTTTTGATTTAGGGTATGTATCAACCAAAGAGCCGTTTCAAAAACTTTTTAACCAGGGAATGATCCAGGCATATGCATATAAGGATAGCCGTGGTGCCCTTGTACCGGTCGATCAGGTCAAAGAGTCTCCAAACGGCACACCTCTCCATATGAAAACCGGAGAGGCCCTTGAGAAGATCGTTGCTAAAATGTCAAAGAGTCTCCGCAATGTTATTAATCTAGATACTATCGTTAAAGAGTACGGAGCGGATACTTTGCGAATGTATCTTATGTTCATGGGCCCGCTTGACACCTCCAGAGTATGGGATACTAAGGCCATCCTTGGAAATTACAGATTCCTTACAAGAGTATGGAATTTTGTAACTGCCGACCTGGATTCAGGCACACGTGAATTTGTAACTGAAGCTGAGGAGCCACAGGAAGTAAAAAAGGCGATCCATTTAGCAGTAAAGAGAGTTACCAACGATGTCGAGTCTTTGGCTTTTAACACCGGAATCTCGGCTATGATGGAGTGTCTGAATTCAATCGGTGCACAGAAAATCTCTAAGGAGAGCACAAAGAAGCTCATACTTATCCTTTCACCGTTTGCACCTCATACAGCGGAAGAGCTGTGGCAGCGGCTGGGCGGGAGCTCTACTCTTGCCTACGAATCCTGGCCTAGCTGGGATGAGGCTGTCCTAAGAGAGGACACAGTAACTGTAGTGATTCAGGTAAACGGGAAGAAGAGAGGCCTCGTAGAAGTTGGTGTCGCCATTACTGAAGATGAACTCAAGAGCTCTGTAATTACAGCTATGTCAAATAGTAATTTTAAAATTGCGCCTAGCGATCGATTCATCACGGTTTTTCAAACTGGCAGCAAGGTGCCAAAGTTGGTGAATGTTATTAAGTAGAGATAAAATGTGACGGTTCTATTTTTCTAGATCTAGATGGATCAATAAATAGAACCGTCATATTTTATCGTGTATTTAATTTGAAGACCTCTTCTTACGGTGCGTCCCCGGGGCTGGCATTTTAGAAGCTAACTGTATTACTTCTAGAGTCTCTACCTCTAAAAAATCAAAGGACATATCAATCTCCAAATCTGCATTCACCAACACCCCAGTCCCTTGTGTATGATTAAATAACAGAGTACCTGTTAATTCTAATCCATGTACAAACTTAATTTTCACAGTTGAGCCAGACTCCGTGCATGGAATAATTTGTTGGACCCACATAGGAACTTTACTATCCCTTATGCGTTCCTGCTCATCGTCTCTTTCAGGCGGAGCTGAAGTTGGCCTTGCACCTTTTTTGCTGCCTGCATCGTCATCATTATCTTCATCCTCTTCCAGATCGAGGTGCCTTCCCCTCCACTCAGCACCTTTAAAAAGTGGAGTGCTACCTAAAGGCGGCGGCGCATGTCCTTTTCTACTTGCTGATGGTCCATGTCCATTACTGTGATGAGGAGCTCCCCCTTGGCTCAATTTTATTTTTTTAGGACTTCCATTGGCCATTTTTGCATCAGAAAGAGAGGGTCGAGCGCCAGGCTTAGCTACGCCTGAAGGTACTGCGGGCAAGGTACCTTCGGCTGGTCTTAGAATTGGTAGCGGCGTGGGGGGAGTTGGTTCTATAAATCGCGGCTTTCTTTTTGGAGAAGTATCTTCTTTAACTACTCCGCTCGTAGTCGCAGGTTTCTCTTGACTGCGCTGAACCACCTGGGCAGGCCTTCTAGGTAGAGCATTGTTTAAAAGAGAGGCTCCAACACCTCTGGTTACCTCGACTGCAGTAACTTCTACAATATTGGCTATCTCTAACTTAACCCATACCTTAGTACCAGGTTTTCGAAAAAGAAATGCGCCTTCATCATTATTAACGTGATAGGTCTGCGGAGGGATCCCTGAAAACACTAAATTTACTGGGACTTTAGGGGCAAGGCTTGCTGCTAACAGAGCATCAATAACTCTCTCTTCTCGGTCAGCTGTAGTTGGTGTTGGTGCAGGTTTTTCGCCAGTGCCAGGCTTTATATCTAATGTGCCCATCCAAAACATCCAAACTTTACTACAATTCCCTTTACTTTATACCACCCTAGTATAATATATTCCAGCTCTTCAGTCCTTTTTTTTGATGTTTTCGGGTAGTCCCTGTTTTCTCGCGCCGTGCTTGTAAAGAGCTTTTCAGAGTTTTTTACGGGCATGGCGGGAGGTGGAAATTGACTCGCGCCAATTGCAAAAGATTAACCCCCCAAGAAGAAAGAGAGGGCAACTTGGCCAAGGGTAAGGGTAAGGACACCGTTGATTTAGTGAGGCGGATTTCAGTTGAGTTGATCGATCCAGATCCTGATCAGCCGCGGAGGTACTTCAATCAGGCATCCTTAGCGAAACTCGCAGGCGACATAAGATCCAAGGGTCAGCTACAGATCGTTCGTCTTCGTCCGCATCCAGAGATCCGTGGTCGATTCATGCTTTTCGATGGAGAGAGGCGGTTTAAGGCCTGCATACTAGCCGGCCTTACCACAGTCAAGGCGGTCGTCATTACTGAGGAGATGACACCTACTCAGAGACGACTTGCACAGCTCAGCATGAACCATTACGGCGAATCGCATACTCCGATGGAGTGCGCAAGAGAGATCGGGAAGCTTCGCGATGATGGTGTTGCTTGGGCAGAGATTGCTGATGCCTTCGGCGGCAAGAGCGTTCCATGGTGCGTACTCCAGCACAAGCTTCTTCTTGTCCACCCAAAGATCCAGGAATGCGTTGAGCCGGAGGTGCCAAGAGAGAGATGGGTACCTGTCTCAGCTGCTGTCACGCTCAGCATGGTTACCGACAAGAACCGTCAGTTGGAGCTCTTGAAGGAGGCTCGCAGAGGCGGTGCAGTCTCAATCAAGAGGGTTCAGGCATTGGTCGCGCGGGAACTTAAAGGCACCGGATCGAAGGTCAGAGTACCGGGGATGGATCGCACCCCCTCAACCATCATCTCTGAGGTGCGAGCTCTTCTGCACCGTACTGCCCACACCGGCGCGGTCATTGCAGAAAGGTTCACACCTGAAGTGGCTCGAGCCTGCAAGCAAGCGCACCGCAGGACGTTCAGGCAGAACATCGGCTTGGCTATCCGGAACCTAGTTCGAATCAAGGCGAGCTTGGACTCGGTCAAGTGATCTAATCCGATCTATTTTCCACCAACAGGGATTACCACAGGTTCATGCGAATGTTCGAAGTAAGCATGGCTTTCTGAAGGGGTTTCGCCAAGAAAGAATAACCCCTTCAACCTTTATTTGACTTCAAACTGGGACCGCGGGCTTCCAGCCCGCTTGAGCACCTCTGCTAGTTCGATCATGCGGGCTGGAAGCCCGCGGTCCCAGTATAAAACTACTCTACGCCCCTCGAAACACCAACCTAAACTCACTCCCCTTATTCTCCTCACTCGCCACCTGCACCTCACCGCCAAGCCGCTCCATTAGTTTTTTTACACAGGCCAGGCCGATGCCGGAGCCTTCAATCTCCGCTCCGTGGGCACGCTGAAAGGGGCGGAAGATCGTCTCAAGTTTATCTTTTGGAATACCTAAGCCGTTATCCTCAACCGAAAGAACAGCTGAGTGCGGCACAACCCCATTTTTTGCAGTAAGCCTTATCGCTGCCTCGCGGCTCGGATCTCTAAACTTAATTGCATTTCCTACTATATTACTTAAGATCTGATAAACTTTAATTCTGTCTCCTAAAATCGAAGGGAGCGGGTCCCGTACAATTTTCACCTTGCCGCTCGCAAGCTGCGGCGCATAATCCTCAAGTACGTCATTTAAGACTGTATCTAGCTCTACAACCTCTGTCTTTAGCTCCTCTGAGCTTATCTTACAGTACTGTAAAATACTCCCAACTAGGCTCTCTAGTCTTAAATTGGCGCTACGCATATGACCGATAATCTCGGTTGTCTCACTGCTTTTATTCTTAAGGTCCTCATCTAGAACTCCGATCATCCCTTTAATTGTATAGATCGGTGCCTTAAGATCGTGAGAGATCATGTAACTAAACTCCGCCAGATTCTGTGCCTGTTCCTCCATCTGACGCTGATAGCGCACTGTCGCTGTTACATCCAGGGTGATTGAAAGTGATGAGGTAATTGCACCAACCTCATTTAACATAGGCACACTACGGGTCTCAGCCCACATCTCAATACCGCTGCGATGCATATACCGGTAACGAAACTGAAATGCCTCGCCTAGAGATGCAACTTTAAGCGCGCGACCATAACGCTCCTGATCATCCTTGTGCATAATACCAAGAAAAAAGTCCTGCTTTGAACCGTAAATCTCCTCCAGGCTATATCCGGTTAAAACCTCTGTATACGGACTGCAGTAGATTACCTTGCCGTTCAGATCTCGCACTATCACAGAGGCAGCTAAATTCTCTGTGAGATTACGATATGACTCAGTTAATAGATTATTCTCATCAACGACTGTATCCAACTCCTGATGCAGCCTGTCAAATACTAGCCAGGGCATTAGCCATACCCTCCAGTTTGAGAGCAACTCTTTTCGGCTCTGTGGAGAGTCAGCCGCAGCAAGACACACTAGACCGCTGTTGACTAGATAGCCCGCCAAAAAAACCGTTATTAAGCCTAAGTAATTCAACATTATCCGATCTTGCCTGCATAAAGGTCATATTCAAGCTCAAAGCTTTTCTTTAAGCGCTCTAGCATCTCCTTCTGATCATTTCCGCGAACACCAAGCTCCTGCATTACGTTGGGCAGCGTCTCCTCATAACTCTTCTGCAGACGTGTAAATTTCCCCTCAAATCCAAGCCCCAGAGCATGACTAATTGAGTTGGCGGCTGCTACTATTCCGCCGATTGAATGCGTCAGATCAGTTTGCACGGCATGATGATTTCTTATCACCTCTAAAAGCTCTGCCGTAAAATTCCATCTTTCTCCGATCAGTTGTCCGACCTCCGTATGTGTAAATGGAAAGAACTCCTCCTCCGCTTTTTGAAAGCCCACACCGGCCTCAACTTTCTTTATAACCTGATTGTACTGCTCCTCAGCACGCTGCAATAAAAGGAGCTTTCCGATATCGTGCATAAGTCCAGCCAAAAACGCCTCATCTTTTTTTTCCGGCAGAAACTTTGCCGCTAACTCACGTGATACTAGTGCAGTAGCAATATCATGAGCCCATAATATTCCGCGAAACTGATTTTTGGATGGAAATAATTCAGAGAGAGTTGAGGCATTGAGGAGACATTTAAGTTCGTTTATCCCGATTACTAAAACTGCCTCTTCTATCGTGTGACTCTTTTTACCGCGATCGAAATATACTGAATTAGCTATTTTTAACACACGCGCCGAAAGCGCTTCATCAGATTCGATCACATCAATGAAATCCCGAGCTTCAGCTTTTGGGTCGGTAGCCAGACGAAACGCCTTCTCCGCTGCCTGCGGCATCGAAGGCACTCCCTTTGAGCCGATTGTACTGTAGATAGAGCTTGCTATCCCTGGACTTAGGGCATTGCCAGCTGCTATCGATTCCTTTTTCTTCTTCTTGCCGAATAATCCAAACATAGATGTATGTTTAGATGCGGCGAATTTAGATCTAGAAGGATATTCGATGTAAATTTCAGAACAAACTATAGAGTGATTTCAATAGGATAGTTAAAAAGATTATAATTACTCAAAAAGTGGGGGCAATCTCTTTGCCCCAGTCCTTGTCTTTGTCCGGAATCCTCATCCACGCCCCGTTGACTAGGACTAGGGCAAAGAACTCGGGCAAAGACAAGGACAAAGACGAGGACTGGGACAAAGAGAATACCTACACTTAATGAGCAATTACAGAAGATCATGCCCCGGGCAAACACATCTACCCCTCTGCGCCTTACGGCATAACCTGCCTAACCTCCAAGACGAGACCCGGCTTTACTGCTATTACTTCGATCTCTTCCTCTTTCTGAATAATCCCTTTCTCTGCTACAGCACTCCAAACCTCTCCATTTACAAAAACCTTGCCATCCGATGTAAAGTTGGAGAGCGCTTTACCTCGCATGCCTATAAGCCCCTCACTCCCGGTTGTAAACGGACGTTTAAAGGTTCTAATTGCGGACCAAACAATCGTTAGAATCAATCCGCCAAAAAGAACTGCACTTGGGACGATATAATAAAGATTAACACTCAGATCAGGAGCCACCGATACGTCTACAAGATAGATTGACCCTAGTACAATTGCGATAATGCCGCCTACACCAAGCACTCCTGACGGAATAAAGAACTCCGCTCCTATCATGAGTACCCCCATGATCAATAAGAGCACACCGCCCTGACTGATCGGTATAATCTGACTTACTCCTAAGGCCAAGATAAGGCAGATTACCCCCACTACTCCTGGAAGTATTGCGCCAGGATTGTAGAGCTCTATCGAAAGCCCAGTAGTTGCTCCTAGCCAGAGCAAAGCAGCCACATTTGGGTCAGCCAAAACATTTATAGTTTTCTGTTTAAAAGAAGGCTGAAATTCACGTCGCGGAAGTTTTGAATAATCCTCTAAGACGATGTCCTTACTCTCTAACTTTATCTTTCGTCCTTTGAGCTTTGTTAATAGTTCATCAAGATCTTTAGCTACAAAATCAATTACGCCTAACTTAAGAGCTTCACTCTCTGTAATAGAGTCACTCTCCTTTACAGCCTTCTCTGCCCAGGCCACATTGCGTCCGCGCTGCTCTGAAATTGATCTTACCATTGCAATCGTCATATTCTCTGCTTTGGCGCGCATATCCCCTTTAATATCCTCACCTCCTGACATTACAGGATGCGCTGCTCCGATGCTCGTACCTTCTGCCATGACTGCCACGTGCGCGGCTAATGTGATAAATACTCCAGCAGAAGTAGCTGTTGAACCACTTGGTCCGACATAGATTACTACCGGAATTGGAGATTTAAAAATTGATTGAATCATTCCTTGCAAGGTATTCAACATCCCGCCCGGGGTATCAAGATAAGCTACCAGCACTTTGGCACCTTCTCTGGAAGACTGCTCAATACTCCTCTCAAGATAGTCCTGCGTACCAGGTAAAATCTCCATATCCATCCGCACTACTGCAACGAACGGCTCCTCTGAGTAGAGTAACTGCAGTGGTGTAAATAATAACAAAACAAAAAGAATTAAGCTTAGCTGTTTCATGATACTCCTATCTCTCGCACTACTAATTTAAGATGCTCCCAAAACTGACGCTTTATCTTTGCATCAGCTATCACCTCACTTAGAAGATGTGTGCGCATTATCTTAGTGTTATGAAAAGATGTGAGCTTCCCAAGTTGAGCCTCTGTCGGTATAGCCAAGCTGCTGCCTAACAGGATAATAAAGGCTGGATTACATCTAAGTGCGATATCAAAACTATCAAAGAACATTCCCTCTTTTAGCTCTTGCTGCATCCCCTTAACAACTGCAGCTTCAATCAGCTCCTTAGCACCAACCTCAGAGAGCCAACCGGGATGACCTACAAAGCCTACAGATAAGGCTCGTTCCTTCTTAGGACTTACAATTACGGAGTTAGGAACCCCTGCTGGATACAACGGGGCTACGCTATTTAAATAGTTAAGTAAGTCAGATTTTACCTCTCGATCCATTACTGTAGCCTTAATATGGCATCCAATATTTTATTGGAGATGCGGCTCTTAAAGGTTGTTGAAACCTCCTCCTGTCGTCCGGTTCGGTCTACTAGCCATACACGATTGGTATCTAGATCAAATGCCTCCTGCGCAAAATTTCCGACCATCAGATCGGTGCGCTTTGTCAGAAGCTTATTTCTAACCTCTGCTAAGAGATCATCAAGTTCCCCTGTTTCTGTAGCAAATCCAACTAGTATTGGCCGACGCTCATCTGCTCGGCGTTTGCCGAGTTCTGCTAGGATATCCGGATTCGGTACTAGATCTATTTTTGTCAGTTTAGTTGCCTTTTTAATCTTCTGCTCAGAAACATCCTTTGGCCGATAGTCGGCTACTGCTGCCACCATTATAACAATATCAGGCGAAACTTTCTCCTCAAAGCAATGCTGCATTACCGCAGCGTGCATATCGAGCGCGGTTGTAATAGGTATACGCCTTATAGCCGCAGGTACTTTAATATGTACAGGACCATGTACAAGGGTTACATCTGCACCTCTCCTAAAAGCCTCTCGCGCCATAGCCTCACCCATCTTGCCGGAAGAGCGATTTGATAAGAAGCGAACCGGATCTATCGGCTCTCTCGTCGGTCCGGTGGTAATAAGAATTCTCTTTTGAGCATAATCCTGCCCAGATAAAGCGCGTCTTATATAATGAAAGATCTCCCAGGGATCGGCCATGCGGCCAGAGCCGTTCCAGCCACAGGCGAGTTCACCCTCTTCAGGATCAACAAACTGCACACCTCGATCCCTAAGAATCTGAATATTCTGCTTTGTCTTTTCATGTTCCAGCATATTTACATTCATCGCTGGAGCAATCAGGATCGGAGCCTTAGTTGCTAGTGCTGTTGCAAGCAGCGGAGTATCAGCAAATCCCATCGCTATTTTTGCGATACTATCAGCTGATGCAGGAGCTATCACCATAACATCAGCCCAATCTGCTAAATGTATATGTCCGATATTAGTTGTCTCTGAGTTATCCCAAAAATCTGTAACAGCCACCTGGCCGGTTATCGCCTGAAATGTCGTTGCAGTTATAAACTGCTGGGCCGATTGCGTCATAATGACTCGCAGCTCATAGCCGCGAGAGATCAGTAGACGCGCCAATTCGGCACTCTTATACGCTGCTATAGAGCCGGTAATACAAAGCAACACTTTGCGTCTTTCAGATAGATCTGACATTTAATTTTCTCCTAAAAATTGATTACTACGTTTCTCCTCACCTACTGTGGTATCCGGACCATGTCCAGGCATTACAACTGTCTGATCTGGCAAGCTAAAGATCTTCTCCCGAATATTTTTTAATAATAGTTCATGATCTCCTCCTGGGAGATCTGTGCGACCAATCGATCCGGCAAAAATGGTATCACCTGCGATTAGAAAACCATCTCTGCTGCAATAAAATACCAGATGCCCAGGGGAATGTCCCGGGGTAAAAATGACATCGAATTCGATCCCGCCAAAAGTGATTTTCTCCCCTCCAGTAAGGTAACGATCCGGCTCAGGGCAGTCATCTAATAGACCTGGCGGCAGTCCGTACATAGCTGCAACATCTCTTACTCGCATTCTAAACTCACGCTCGATCGGATGACCAAAAAGCATTGCCCCTGTGTGCTGCTTAAGCGCCTTTACTCCGCCACAATGGTCAAGATGGGAGTGGGTAAGCCAGATCTCCTTTATCTTTATACGCTCTGCCTCTATAATCTCTATTATCCTTTCCGCATCGCCGCCAGGATCTATAAGTACACCCTCTCCTGTGGCGGTACTGAGAATTATTCTTGCGTTTTGGGCAAACGGGGTAACCTCTATAGTAATAATCTTAAATTGCACCTAAGAATGATAAATTAAGTTAAGTAATATGTCTAACATACTGAAATACTTAGCTGATAGATGGCCAAATAGAGCTTATTTTGATCTGAGCGGATCCTCAATTTTGCCTACTAAAACCATTTTTAATTAAATTATTGATCCCTTTCTACCGACATTATACTGACAGAGGTTGGTGTAAATGGATGATAGAGTTGAGCTTTCGCGCTTAGACCCGGAAAGTAATAAGCATCTCCTATTGGCCACTAAGTATGTAGAGAATTGCTGGTTTCCGACAAACCAGGAGCTCCTAAAGAAAATTCAGCTAGGCCTTACTAGCGGTCTATACGACGCCGATATTGAGCTTCTTATCCGGGAGGTAAAGTGTGATTTCTCATTATTTGCTTTTCTACTTAGAGAGCTTGCATGTTTAGCACATGCTACGGCTAGCCCTATACCGGAGAATCCTCTTGATCTAATCCGCCAAACTGACAAGGTACATCTAAAAAACATCTTACTATCAAAGGATCTGAAGATCTCAGCTCATAACTGCGATGCTTTGAGCGATTGCCAGGTTTTACGGTTAAAAGAAGCGATGGTAAGTGCAAGCGCCGCTGAGATTCTCTCTGAAGGTGTTACAGTTGACCGAGAACTTGGATATTCAGCAGCACTCTTGCGTCAACTAGGCTTTACCTTAATAGCCTGGAACTATCCACATGTATATACTCGCGCATTCAGCAGCTTAAAATCTGGAGACTCCTTGGAGCAGGTGTTAAGTAAGGTTCTAGGTTTCTCTCCGACGGCTCTTGCTATAAATATTGCAAGCAAATGGGGGCTCTCGAAGGAGCTCCGCGCTGTTATCGGAGACAGTGAGGTAAATGCCGAGCTTGGGAATTCCACCGTAGTCAATTCATTAAATAAGATCTGTGAGGTGGGTGAGGCACTAGCACGAGCAAGCGATCCTCAGCACTATCCAAGTGCAAAGAATGACTGGACCAAAGCTAAGGAGTTTATAGTTGGTGCCTTAGGAGACTCAGGGTTTGAGCGGATCAAGAGTGCTATTAGAGAGCACTGCGGATACTACCAGTCACTTGCGCCTGAACTCTTTACACTTCCAGATGAAATGAATGCGCAGACTACGATTGAGGATGCACGCGGTAGAGAGTTATTAGCAGGAAACCAGTACGTTAAACAGTGCCCTCCTATCCTAAGAGAACAGCTAATAGCACTTTATTCTAGAATTAATCCTGACTCTATCGCTAAAGAGAATATAGATTTTCTAATCAAGAACGTCATACCAGCAGCAGGTTTTAAAAAGGGCTGCGTATACTTAATTGATCCTACGACTATGCTGCTTATGCCGCGCCTTAAAATTGGAGGTATTGAGGGAGCGCGACTAAAAGCTGTCGATTATATCTCAGCCCCAGCCGCCTTTGATCCGATCGCATCTGCATTTAGATGCCGCACACCGATAATGGAGGACAATCAGCAACGGGATGACGAATTAGTCTCTTTTATTGTAGGAAGCCTTGGTTACTCGAAAAAGGTTGGAGTGTTATACTTAGAACTTGGCACGAGAACAGCGACGAATCCGAAAGCTAACCCAATGCTATATTTTAAGGCGATCCTACAGGCCTTGGCGGATTGCTTGAATTTAGCTTAAGAGTAAATTTCGTAAATTAACTGTATCCTTGAAGTTAGTTGGCTAGAAAGAAATGTAGCATCGACGGAACTTGTGGGTAAAAAAGACCTAAAAAAACAGGCCGTTCACGTACACGGAAAACAGAAAGAATTGCTATATATATTGGCCAATTATCTCATACACTGGTAATTACTCATTAAGTGGGGGCAATCTCCTAGTGCTTCGCCAAATAAGTTTTTTCACGTATAGCGCGCAGCGTTGCCCCAGATTGGCACGCCTCGGAAGGAGGAAATCCGCAGCAATACTGGAGTATTGCGAGGATTTTCCGACTGAGAAGCGTGACAAGGTGGGGCAACGATGTGATGCTAGACGTGAAAAAACTTATTTGGAGGAGCACTAGTCCCAGCCTTTGTCTTTGTCCGGAATCCTTCCCCTCGTCACAGTAGACGAGGACTGGGACAAAGAGAATACCCACACTTAATGAGCAAATACATACACTGTCAGTTTTTTACCCACAAAAAAACGTTAATGAGCCAAAAAAATAAATATTCCTACCTCACTCCTCATTCCACTGATATCCAACCCCTCTTACTGATTTTAAGCGGGTGCTTTTTTCTAGACCTAATACTTTCCTGATCCGTACAATCGCGTTGTCAATGGTGCGTTCAGTAACATCCTGCCCTGCCCATAACTCCTTCAAAATCTCCTCACGACTCACCACTTTTGGAGCAAGACGGTACAAGAGCTTAAAGAGCTCAACATCCCGCTTGATTAATGTTTCCTTATCACCATTACTGTTAGTCACTATGCCGGTATCGAGATTAACCGAGAATTCTCCGAGCTGTAATACATTTGGCACCTTACGACTCTCTAGTACCCGTTTAATTCTTAATAGCAGCTCCTGCAGGTGAAAAGGCTTAGGGATATAGTCATCAGCGCCTATTTCAAATCCTTCAAGGCGAAAATCAGGAGAGTTCATTGCAGTTAGAAAAATAAATGGTGTGTTGCTTTCATATCTTACACTGCGCGTGAACTCTAGTCCGGAGCCGTCTGGAAGTCCGATATCGACAATCATAAGATCAACACCGCTATTCATGAACTCCTTTTTGGCATCCTTAACCGTACGCACTAGAACAACTACATATCCCTCCATCTGTAGCCGACTCTTTAGAGTTGCGCCTAATGACTCATCATCTTCAACCAAGAGAATCTTACTCATATCACCTGCCCATTAAGTTGTAACTGCACACAAAAGCCGTTGCGTACATCAGGAAATCCAACCTTTCCACCTAGTCGTTTCAAAAACTCTCTTACTAAATATAATCCAACCCCGCTACCACTGCCGGAGTAAAATCTTCTAAAGCGCTCACCCAATCTACTTCGCTCTCCGGTAAATCCCTCTCCATTATCAGTAATCTTAATCTCTACACCTTGGCTAGATGGCGTAACGATAAATTCAATCTTAGATGCGTGTCCATGCACCCAGGCATTATGAGCTATATTTTGGACTACCGACTGCATAACCCTTAAGTCTCCATGTATGATACAGTCCGCATTTGCAAGTATCTCAATCTTAGGCCATAGGCGCCGCGCCTCATTTAACAGATCACTCAGCAGGAGTTTCTCGATCAACAGATCGCGAGATCTTATGTTTGCAAGATAAAGTGAATTCTCTAACTGTAAAGTTAAACGGTTAATATCAGATAAAAGTCTTTCCAATAATTCGATCTTACTCGTATCTTTTATACCTTCTTGCAGCACCTCGGCCTGCAGTCGAAGACTAGCTAAGGGGGTTTTCAATTCATGCGTAAATGTAGTAAAAAAATCCTTGACGCTCTCTCGTTCCTTTAGCTCACGAAATATATAGTACACAAGCGCGAGCGCACCGCTAAATAACATTAAGAAGAGAAAACCTCCCTCAGCTAACAACATCTTCTGATGTCTAAGCAGTTCAGCAGCGCCGTTATGTTTCAACTCAGTTAATTCCTTTACCGTCTCTAAGGCAAAAATAATCCACCAACCGGAGAGTGATACGGTAAATAAAAGCCATATAACAACAAGTGCAAAGGGGAGGAAATTGCGTTTGATGCGCATCCTTATATTATCCTGCTAAACCTAGTTCCCCAGCTACTTCACGTAAGGCCTGAATGACATTTCCAATATGTGTATCGAAATCGATGCCTAGCTCCTCTGCTCCAAGCCGTATATCTTCACGGTTACAGCCACGCGCAAATGCTTTATCCTTATATTTTTTCTTAACCGAGGAGACTTCTAGAGTGTTAATTGATCGATCTGGCCGCACCAGGACACTCGCCGTGACTAATCCGGAGAGCTCATCTACTGCAAACAAGGCTTTAGCCATACGGGTATCACGAGGTGTATTTGTATATAACGCATGCCCCATAATGGCTCGGCGTAGATCCTCCGGATAACCAAGCTCTGTAAGAATAGCGTTGCCTTTATAAGGGTGACCATCCGGAGCTGTTGGATTTGGATACATTTCATAATCGAAATCATGCAGCAAGCCTGTCATGCCCCATTTATCGATCGTGGCGGCATCCTCTCCAAAGTGTTTTCCATACCAGCGCATCGCGGCTTCTACTGCCAGCGCGTGCTTAATCAAACTTTCACTTTTTGTGTATTCTTTTAATAAGGCCAAAGCCTCTTCACGATTTTGCATCTGTTCTGTACTCCGATAAAAGTTTAAGCATCAAACGGGCTTGCAGATTGTTCTGGATCTGAGATGGATGCAGAGAGACTGTAAATGTCTTTTGACCACCACGCACCTCAATTTCAAATGTATTTTTTTCATCCTGCTCTGGATTATCAAAGAGGCGCGCCTCACGCATAAGCTCAAGGATGCGTAGTAATTTATAGCGTGCAGAGCTCTTACTGTCTAAGGCATACTCCCCATCACTGCTTTTTACAGTGACAGAGAGCGACATGTCAGTATCAATCACAACTGCTGCCAACCAACGGTCGTATTCTAGCTGTGCGCTGCTTGGAATAGCGGATTGATTTGCATTAAATATATAAAGTCCAACTATGGTTACCAGGATAAATATTTTCCTTACTATTAATTTTCGCCTAATTGAGTAATCTAACATCATATCAACCCACGTGCCCTTTCGATTAACACCTCTTTGCTGTTCAAACTCGGATCCTCTATCACCATCTCCTCTAATGCTTTTAACACCCTACCAAGCTCCGATCCAGGCTGCATGCCTATACTGATTAGATCGTGCCCATCAATCGCTAGTTTCTTTTCTGTTACTTTTGAGAGACGTATTTTCTCTGCTGCCAGCATCTCCTCAAACTTTTGAAGCTGAGCTAATATTTTTTCCCCTTCTACCTGACTAGGAATATCAGCGCGCTTAAAGTCCTTCCAATCCTCAAAATATGACCCCAGATCGCGGATTAAACGACGTAATCCTGAAGGCCCACAATTCAAGGGACGCATATGATACTTCACCACTGCTGCTACCCGTTTCTGAACAGCATTTGAAAATTTAAGTCTTTTCATTATGGACTTAGTCATCTTCTCACCAACAACTTCATGTTGATAGAAATGTCTATTGCCATTCTCATCGGTAGATAATGTGGCTGGCTTACCTAAATCATGGAAAAATCCGATCAGCCGCATGGCTGCATCGGGAGGACAGTTCTCAATTACCTGCAAAGTGTGCTCGAATACATCCAGATCGTGAAATCGGTTCTGCTCAAAACCAACTGAAGCCAAAGCTTCAGGAACTACAATCTCCATTATCTTAAGATCTACCATTGCCCTTAATGCGGCGGCTGGTGCCGAGCTTACTAAGATCTTTATAAACTCATCTCTAATCCGCTCTACACTGACATCTCTGAGCGAGGAGACATGAGAAGCTGCTGCGTCATATGTAGATTTATCCACACTCCGCCCTGCTGCCGGTCCGAAACGGAGCATACGCATAATGCGGAGCGGGTCCTCTCGAAAACGGTCATGCGGGTCACCTACTGCGCGCAAGATTCGAGACTCCAGATCTTTTCTGGCTCCAAAGGCATCGATTAACTCATGATTATTAAGAGAAAATGCCAGTGCATTAATAGTAAAATCCCGCCCTGCTAGATCCTCTTCGATTGAGTCTGAAAATTCATTATCACTACTGCCATTTCCTTTTCTAAATGTGGTTATCTCTACGGAACTTCTGCCGATAACTGCCGTGATAGTTCCGTGCTGTAGTCCTGTTTCTATGACTCGTATGCGCGCTGCCATTAGGCGCTCGACCGCTGCCTCAGGCCGCAGGCGTGTACATAGATCTAGATCACCAGTTGGCTGATTCTCATATACATTTCGTAGAGTTCCACCAACTAGGTGAAGATCTGCATCTGCGCCAAGAGTCGCTAAAAGACTTTTAACTACACGTGATTTTAGAAGTTTACGTAGTCCCTCAGGAAGAGGATCCTTGCTGTAAGCGGAGGAAGTTATACCAGGAGTTTGGAACTTTTCCATGTAGCCTAAAATTTAATACTGGCAACCAATCAGGTCGCACAGGCTTTTTACGAAGAAGCATGCGCGCCTCCTGCGGAGTTCGACCACCCTTCTTGCGATTACAATGAGTACAGCAACAGACTACATTGTCCCAAAGTGTTTTTCCACCCTTGCTGCGAGGCAACACATGATCAAGTGTAGCCTCTTTTGAGGTCAAGGTTATGCCACAATACTGACATTCAAAACTATCACGAGCTAATATATTTGTGCGGCTTAAAGGCGGTGCTTTAGTGCCGATCTTTATATAGCGAAGAAGTCTCACTACCGCCGGAGCTTTAATAACTAATGAAATTGAGTGGAGATCATGTTCATACTCCTCTACTACCTCAACTTTTCCAGTAAAGAACATCGTGACTGCACGTTGCCAGGAGATAATCCTGAGTGGTTCAAAGCTTGAATTTAAGAGCAGGACCGAGTGCACCGTCGACTCACCCTCCAATAAGTTAATAATAACTACTATTAGTATTATCGACAAGTTAAGTCTTATAGTTAATAGTCAGAACGTTCTCTCTGTGACTGCCATATTATAATCTTAACTAGCTGTAATTATTACATTAATTGTCAGGCGACGCTGCATCTTAAGTTACTAATAGAGTGTGAAATAACTCATATATCTAACCAAGTAGTGTTAGATTTTAATCCGGATCTGCTTAAACATGATTTTCCAACCCACTGATTTATTTAGCTCTCTTGACTTGCGAGAGACAGCTGTCTATAACCTTTTAGTTCTGCTAAGTTTTAGTGGACAACGCGGTTAATACTTCCAGATTTAATCGTTGGGTATAGAGATTGGGCTCGTAGCTCAGGTGGTTAGAGCGCACGCCTGATAAGCGTGAGGTCGGTAGTTCAACTCTACCCGGGCCCACCATTCTCCCCTTTTTGCATAGGGAACTTGGCAATTGCTGATAGGCTGTGGTACAGCTTATTCAGTAACCTAAGAAAACAATGTGCAAAAAGTGGAGAATACGGGGCAATAGCTCAGCTGGGAGAGCACCAGCCTTGCAAGCTGGGGGTCAGGGGTTCGATCCCCCTCTGCTCCACAATTTTTTTGCTAATCAACTCAGAAGGTTAGCTTGAGTTTTTTCGGTTACCTGTTCGATCTTAAAAGTCAAAATCCAGTTCATGCTGCAATTACGCTACAATGCGCAGAAAAACTGGAGCGCTTTTAGGAGAGAACTATGGCGACCATCACGAAGCGAGTCAGCAATTCTGGTATTGTTTCTTTTCAGGCTGCAATAAGGCGGCAAGGAATGAAAACCGTATTTGCGACCTTCGCAAGAAAAACTGACGCGCAGACTTGGGCGTACAAAACAGAAACTGAGATGCACAAAGGCCTTTACCTAGAGGCCGAGGAACAGTCTCCACACACTGTTGCTGAAGCAATAGATCGATACATTGCAGAGGAACTGCCAAAAAAGCCACGCACCTATGACTTACAAAAGCAGCAGCTTTCTTGGTGGAAATTGAAACTCGGCAGCCGTACTTTAAGCACTATAACAGGATCGGTAGTCAATGACTTTAAGTACCAACTTACTCGTGAAAAGAAAAATCATAAAGGCACCGCACTAAGCGCTTCGACAATCAATCACTATCTTTCATCCCTTAGCAGTGTTTTCAATGCAGCTAAAAGACGTTGGAGTTGGGTTACTAAAAATCCAATTCATGAGATTGAACGGGAGAAAGAACCAAGAGGCAGGCAACGGTTTCTTTCTGTGCAGGAAAGAGAAAGGTTATTGGAGGTTTGCAAGAAGAGCTCATGCTCGTTTTTGTATCTGATAGTGGTACTGGCTTTGAGTACCGGCATGAGAAAAGCAGAGATACTAAATCTTCGCTGGTCAGCAGCGGATCTTATCACCGGATCGATACTGCTTCTTGACACCAAAAATAAACAACCGCGAAGAGTTGCAATTCGTGGTCATGCCTTGGAATTGATGAAGGCTCATTCGAAAATTAGACGACTGGATACTGATCTGGTATTTGCCGGAGAACTATCAGGAGAGAACAACCGTCCTTTTGACATCCGAAGAGCATGGAAAGGCGCCATAAAAAAGGCAGGTATAGAAAACTTTGTATTCCACGATTTGCGGCATTGCTGTGCTTCATATTTGGCCATGGGCGGGGCCTCCCCAATTGAAATCGCCGAAGTTTTAGGGCATAAAACATTACAGATGGTAAAACGGTATGCACATTTAGCTGAAAGTCATACAGCAAATGTGGTAGAAAGAATGAATCTGCAGATTTTTGGAGGAGCGTAAATTATGCCACTTCATCCATTCGAAATCTTGTCCATTTCAGTACTGATAGCATTTAAACTGTCCTCAGTTGCTGCTTTCTTTATTACCATCGTAGTTCTCGGCTTTCTTTCAGCTTACAGACCAGTGGCGATGCTCTTTATTTCTCTAATGAGTCTTTTGTGGGGCGGCGTTATCTTTGGGATCGTTAGAGACATAGTACTTTACTATCAAGGCAAGACCTGGAGCGCATGGCTAGCAGGAGGATTGATCGGATTAATTACAGGATTTGGAATCTTCCAAAGACGCACAACCTCGCTCGAAGGGATTGCAAGTAATCAAGCACCGCCGGATCCAGTAGCAAGAGTTCGTGAGCTGGAACAGATTCGCTTGAACCACAGCTACAAACCTGGATGGCTTTTCTTTCGTTGCCAGGAAGAAGGATTACTACACGCGCTTGAGTATCTTCGAGAGATCGGAGAGATCGCTTCGCCTTCTTTTGGTGGCAACCGTAACTCTTCATCTGGGAATGAGTCTTCATCCGAAAAGGAAACCCGGCAAGAAACTCCAAAGTTTGATCCGTACGAAGTGCTAGGAGTAAAACAGGGAGCACCACCTGAAGAGATTAAGACTAATTATAAAAAGCAAATGTCTCTTTACCATCCGGATAAGGTTTCGCACTTGGGAGTAGAGCTTCAGAAAAAAGCCCATGAAAAAACCCTGGAGATACAGAAAGCGTTTGAAATGCTCCTTGTCTAAATTCTCAGGCTATTAAAGCCACCATATCCGCTTTCCCCCGGAAAGCTTGTTGGAATCTATTGACGGAACCATTTCCCAGCGATCGCTGCTACCTTTTTGCACAAAGAATAAGTGCATTTAGTGGAGGTCTTATTTTATGTCAACCCAAGAGAATAATTCACCGACTTTAGTCAGGCGTCTGATCCCTATTCCTGACTTTAATAAATACCATCCGGATCCAACCCCTTCTGCCATTCGTTGGATGATTTTTACAAACAAGAACGGTTTTAATCGTTGCATAATTCGGCGCGGCCATCGAGTTCTGATAGACGAAGTGGAGTACTTCCGCTGGCTCGACGAATTGAACGGTAAGGGAGCGAAGCATTAATTTTATTTTTTGGAGATACCTATGGGACGTATTAATCAACAGGTTGTTGTAGAAGTTAGAGACCAAGGAAAAGAAGGCGACAAACGCCGGATCACAATTGACCTCAATGCACACTCTGAACTCTTTATTCTTTCAGACTTATTAGTGCGCGAAGGCGCTTTAAAAGATCTAGAATCCGTAATTAAAAATAGCCTCCGCAAATCCATTGCAGAGTACATTCAGAGCGGAAAAGATCTGGTGAGAAATTTTGCAAATCAGAAAAGAGAGATTTCGAAAAACAATGTTTGCTAAGACAGGGCAAGATAAAAGGATTGCCATACATGGCTATTTAAGATCGTGAGAACAGTCAGGAATAAGGTCCGTACAACTTTTTGAAGTACGGACTTGAACCGGTAACTTTTTAAAAACTATGAGGAAATTATGCCGTACAATCAAGGAAACACTAAAAACCAAAATAATTCCAAGGATGTAGCTTTTCGCCCAAAGATTGGAAAAGTACGTGAATCAGGAACAGGAAATGCAAGTATCACTTTCCTTGCTGAGATGAAAACTCTAATGAACTCGGGTCGATTCTTAGGCTCAAGAATTGGTCGCGGAATAATAAAAAAACCGAGCCGATATTTTAATCAACGGGTAGTCATTAAAAGTCGCGTAGTACGGCATAAAAGTTGTTCTACCGAAGCCTCTTGGGAACATGTAAATTACCTTATGCGAGACGGAGTTGGCTTAGACGGAGACTCGCCGGAAGCTTTTGACAATGAACATGAGCTTGAAATATTTGACTTAAATGAGTGGGTCAAAAAGACAACAGAGGACAGGCATCATTTTCGATTTATTGTATCTCCGGATAACGCCAATGAATTGGATCTAAAACAATTTACCCGTGATTTTGTAAAGCAAGTTGAAGCAGATTTAAAAACTCGCCTGGAATGGTTTGCGGTACCACATTATAATACCGACAATCCACACATTCATCTAATTCTTCGCGGCGTAGATGAAACTCAAGCTGATCTTGTTATCAAGCGGGATTATATATCAAAAGGACTGCGTATCACTGCCGAGGAATTGGCCACTCGTGAACTTGGCATAAGGTCTGAATTGGACATAAAAAGAGAAACTGAGGCCAGTATTTCTAAGGCAAGGTCGACATATTTAGATAAGTGTTTACTTGAGACCGCAGCCTTAAGATCTGACGGGTTGATTGACTTAAGAAATGCACCTGTACCTGCTACTGAATATTCCGTTCAGCACCAAGCAAATAAACTATCTAGACTAAGATACTTAGAGAGCCTTGGCCTTGCCCAAGAATTAGAAATAGGGATATGGCGCATGGATGAAAATCTCTATTCAAAGCTTAAAGAACTAAGTATCAAAAATGACATTATTAAACGCATGCACAAGGGGATGTACGGGGTCAAGTCTGAGGAGTTTGAGGCAGGCGATCTGATTCTGTTTAATAAAGATAATCCTCCGGTTCTGGAGTTAAAGGGCAAGGTGCTCTACAAAGGCTTAGTTGATGAATTATATGATACAAAATTCATAATTGTTAAAGGTCAAGACGGCAAAAACTATCAACTATCCCTTACAGGATTTACCGAGTTTAAGGCAAGAGAAACCGAAGCGGGATGTGAGATTAAAATTGTCGTAAAAGATCGCGATGTTTCTACCAAATCCGATCTAAATATCGTCGAGTTTACTAAACATACAAACGGGATTTACGATCCCGCAAGGCATGAAAAATATGTTAAGGAAAATGTAAAATTACCCTCTAATATTTCGCCCTCTGATTATGTAAGCAACCATCGAAAACGAATTACTGCTCTAATTAGAATGGGGCTAGTCGAGGAGCTTGAATTGGGAGGCTTTCGCGTACCTGAGGATCTTATAGAAAGGCTAAAACAACAGCGAATAAATTATCTGTCAATAACTACCCTTGAACATCAACAAGATATGGGGATGGGACACTAAATGACACCGGGAAGAATCTTAATCGGGCAGATTTTTTTAGTGTTTTCCATAGTATTTCTTGGAGTTTGGAGCGCTACTCAATGGGTTGCGACTACCCTTAAATATCAGACCGAGCTAGGGTCTCCATTTACAGTCCTAATGGGTATTCCTATATACAAACCCTGGCAGGTTTTTGTTTGGGATTACCATTTCAGTGCGTATGCTCCACAGGAATTTAAAGAAGCAAGTTTAATTACATACGCCGGCGCTTTTATAAGTATCGCTGCTGCCATTAGTTTATCGCTTTGGAGAGCCCGCAGAAAAAACATTCCTACTACTTATGGGAGTGCAAGATGGGCAACCCGAGGCGACTTAGAAGCAGCAAACCTGTTGGGAAAAACCTCCGGTGTAGTCCTAGGAATCACACAGGAGGGAGACTACTTAAGACATGATGGTCCTGAACACATTAAGGTCATTGCACCAACAAGATCTGGTAAAGGAGTTGGTGTTGTAATCCCTACCCTTTTAACCTGGCCAGAAAGCGTTTTGGTCTATGATCTAAAATCTGAAAATTGGAACCATACAGCCGGTTACAGAAGTCGCTTTAGCCGCGTAATATATTTCAATCCAAATGATATCGCCTCCTTTCATTTTAATCCGTTGTTGGAGGTACGACGCGGAGATTTAGAGGTGCGGGATGTACAAAATATAGCAGATATGGTGGTGGACCCAGATGGTAAAGGATTAAATGATCATTGGGCGAAAACTGGGCATTCTCTACTTGTTGGTACAATACTTCATATACTATATGCCGAACAGGATAAAACCTTGGCGGGTGTGGCTAATTTCTTATCGAACCCTGAAAAGACTATCGTAGAGACATTAGAAAACATGATGCACGCAAAGCACACCGAGATGGGCACTCATCCGGTTGTTGCTGCAGCAGCACGGGACATGCTGAATAAAAGCGAGAATGAGCGCTCTGGTGTACTTTCGACAGCGATGTCCTTCCTTTCTCTCTATAGAGATCCAATCGTTGCGCGGAATACAACTGATAGCGATTTTAAGATTACTGACTTGATGCAGTCTGAGAGGCCCTTATCACTCTATCTGGTAATTCCACCATCCGACATAAACCGATTAAGACCATTATTTCGGTTGATAATCAACCAGATATGCAGGCGTTTAACTGAGGAGCTAAATCCAAAATATAATAAGCATCGACTATTGTTAATGCTGGACGAATTCCCGGCTCTTGGTCGTCTTGATTTTTTTGAGTCCGCACTAGGCGTAATAGCTGGCTACGGAATTAAAGCAATGCTCATTTCACAATCGACAAACCAGCTTGATAAGACTTATGGAGCAAAAAATTCGATCATAGATAACACTCATGTACGGGTCTTCTTCGCACCCAACACAATCGAAACTGCCGAGACAATTTCAAGAATGCTCGGTCAAAAGACAGAGATACATACGCAAAAAAACTACGCTGGGCATCGACTCTCTCCCTGGCTAGGCCATGTAATGATGGCCGACCAGGAGACAGCAAGGTCGCTTTTAACACCAGGCGAGGTTTTGGAGCTGCCAAATTCTGATGAGCTTGTATTTATTGCTGGACACGCACCTATACGCGCTAAAAAAATTCGCTATTTTTTAGATCAAAATTTTAAATCACGGATTGAGCAGCCTCCAAAGCTTACGAAGCGAATTACCAATGTGAGCACTAATAATAGTGAATCAGATCACGTTGAAGAAAAATCAAAAATAACTTTATATGAAAGGGAGATATTCACTGCGCGATGAAACAGAGACTAAGAGCATCAAGAACTGGAAAAGTAAAAACAACGGTTTATTTTTCTAGCGATTTAGTGCGTAGTATCAAAACCATCTGCCGCGAAAGAGGTATTACGCTTCAGGGTTTGGTTGAATCAGCGGTTGCGACATTTGTTGATCCGCAGGCAAATGAAGATAAAGAGGTTCTACTGGCGCGGCGCTTAAACAATATAGAGAATAAACTACGCGCGCTTTCACAAAACATAGAGGTTTTAGCTGAAGCGCATGCGCAGTTTGTTCGTCTGTGGATGTTTAATACCGTTGAAGTGCCAATTAGCAAAGAGGAATCTGCAATAGTTCAAGCGAGAGAGAGGTTTAAACACTTTATTAGCACCATTTCAAAGCGACTAGAGGCTGGAGAAATTATTTATAAAGATCTACACAGTAAAGAGCCTGGCAGTGCTACTAATCTCTAGCCCATAAGTTTAAACAGAAAAAGCGATAATTTTTAGCTAACTTTGAGTGTTGTGTGGCTTCTTTAAATTCCTATAATTCCTGAGACTTATAGGGATTTAAAGAAGCCGTGAATAAGCAGTGAATTGAGTCTTTTAACGAGAAGTAATAGGGTGAGAATCTATTACTATTCTATATGGCTCATTAAAGTTAAACTTGCTATTGTCCGAAGAAGTTATCGTATGACAAGACGTTTTTTTACTCTTTTTGCGCCTTTATTTGTACTGTTTTGGATAGCAGGAACGAACCACTGCGCAATTGAGTATATTCTTTCTGAACATACAGAATCCGCACAAAGCAATTGTTCAAGTCACCCTAGCAAGTCTCCAGAAGGTCATGCTGAAGGGTTTCCTTGTTCCTCAAAGTCTTTAGTTACTGTAAGGGATGGCTTCTTCGCTAAGGTCAAGGACAATCTTGGTATTGTCATATTGTCCTATTTTTTAGTTGAAGTAGGATCTCTTGAGTCGAATATTTTTATAAGCAGAGCTAGAAATCCCAAAGACGTAGAGCCAGAATCTTATGAAGAAGGCGTCCTTGACTCGCTTTCAATCGCTCCAAATGCACCTCCCATAACTGCCTAAATATGTTTTGTTAGTAAGCGTTTCTCACTTTGATGATTACGCTTTAATTTGGAGGAATTTGCATGTTGCTTATATTTCGTACTCTTTATATTTCACTGCTCTTTGTTTCTATTTTGACAGACGTAGCGTTTGCTGAAGGGCGTAAGCTTACTCTCAATGAGGCTCTCGAATTTGCACTCTCAAAAAGTCCACTGGTTGCTGAGATAGAACAAAATCGTGCTTTTTCCAGGGCGGAGGCTGTCGATGTAGCAAGACTCTCAAATCCGTCTCTTGATGCAGAACTAGCTCTTCCTCGGTCTTGGAAAGATGAACGGGGAGAGAATGAAGTATCGGTGTCTTTGACTCAAGCATTTAAACTGTCTCATGGGCCACTACGCAATCGACTTGCTGCTCTTACGAGATCCGCAGGTTCAATAGCTCGCGAGCAAGAAATTCTTGAGCTTAGCTCAAAAGTAAGACTTGCGTATGCCAGGCTTTGGCTGCTTCAGGAGCGCGAGGCGGTTCTTTCTTCTATTGCTCCAAAAACCTTCTCACTTACTAAGTTTGTAGAAACTGGTTTGTCTCAAGGAGCTTACGGCAGGGGGGATACTGCTATATTCAAGTCAGAGGTCGCAAGAACAGAGGCTGAACTCTCTGGCATTAAAGCAGAAAAGTTTCAAGGTGCTTTTGAGCTTACCAAGCTTACAGGCGTTGATTTATCTGAACATTTGTTGCTTCCACCAGAAATCCCAACTGTTTCCGTCCAAGTCGTCATAACAAAGCTTGATGCCGATGCACTTAAGATTTTTACGAGGACTCAAACACTTCTAGATTTAGCTCGGGCTGGCTCAGAGGTTGCAAATAGAGACGCTTTTCCCGAGTTGAGACCAAGAATCTTTTTTTCTCGATCTGACGCGGGAACAAATTATCTTGGAGTGGGTCTTTCTATAGACCTACCTTTTTACAATCAGAATACTGCTGAAAGGATTCGCAAAACCAGCGAATTGAGCGTCTCGAAAACGCAATTAGATTTTGTTAGGAGTCCGGACTTTAGGCATTCAGTTGTGAATGTTGCTAGCGCGTTTAATCTTAGACGACAAGAGGTCGAGGCATATAAAGCGAAGGTGCTTCCAAATATTGAAACTGCACTTGCGGCCTTTGAGGAGCAGGTACGAAATGGACAGGGCAGCGTGTTTCAACTTTGGCAAACTTCACAGTCTTACCTAGAAACTCACGAGCGATATCTTGAGCTCTGGGCCCGGGCATTTTCAGACTATTCAGAACTTTCACTCTTAGTTGGCGAGGAACTTTAGTATGAAAAAACTTCTTTCATTGACTTTCGTTTCACTGTTTTTTCTGTCACCAGTTTCAATGCTAGCTGACGATCAGCATGGCCACGATCACGAAAAAGCAGAAGATGAACACGCACACGGTGATGAACATGAGCACGGACATGAGGAGGCTGGACCAACAGCGCTTTCTGATGAAGCGCTGTCCCGTTTTGGCATCGAACTAAAAAACGCAGGTCCAGGCGAGGTACATGAAGGCATTCAGGTATCGGGGCGAATAGTACCAGTTGATGAAAAACTCGCACATGTAAGTCCACGTTTTGCCGGTGTCATAAAAGAAGTAAAGGCGAAAGTTGGCGATGTGGTAAAAGCTGATACTCTGCTTGCGGTACTTCAGAACAATCAGAACCTCCAAACCTTCTCGCTTTACCCCTCCATTCCAGGCACTGTGATTAAACGCCATGCAACACTTGGCGAGACAGTAAGAGAGGAGGATGTTATTTTTATCGTTGCCGATCTCTCTGAAGTCTGGGCAGAGCTTGCAGTTTATAAACAGGATGTTGATCAAGTTAAAGTCGGTCAAAAAGTCATTTTGTCGATCGCCTCTCATATGCAGCCGATTCAAGGTGAAGTGGTTTTTTTCTCTCCGATAACTGAAGAGAAAACTCAATCTAGACTGGCTCGTGTACGGATTAAGAATCCAGATCCTCACTTCTCGCCTGGTGCCTTTGTCTCAGGACGGATTGCAACAAAGAGTTCCAACGTACCTGTACTAATTGACACAAGCGCCGTTCAAAGAATTGAGGGGAAGGAAGTTGTATTCATTCGCAAAGGTGATTCATTCGAGGTGCGCTCAGTTGTAACAGGAAGAGTTGACGATACAGACATAGAAATTCTTTTGGGGCTTAAAGGTGGTGAGAAATATGCCTCCGGTAACACATTTATTCTTAAGGCCGACCTTGGAAAAAGCGAAGCGGAGCATCAACACTAAAGGGAGTCTAGTATGTTAGAGCGTGTTATTGAATTTTCGATTAAACACCGATACTTAGTCGTTTTGCTTACGATTGTGGGAGCCTCGTTTGGTGTTCGGGCTCTCTTAAACCTGCCGATTGATGCTGTTCCTGATATCACCAATAATCAAATTCAGATCAATACTGTCTATCAAGGCTTTGCTCCAGCAGAGATTGAGAAGCAGGTAACTTTTCCAGTAGAGACAGCACTTGCAGGAATTTCCGGCCTTGAATACACGCGGTCTTTGTCGCGTAACGGCTTCTCGCAAGTAACAGCAGTATTCTCTGATGAAGTAAACATCTATTTCGCGAGGCAACAAGTTGGAGAGCGCTTGCAAGAAGCACGCGAAAGTATGCCTATTGGCGCAGAGCCCAAAATGGGTGCAATCTCGACCGGACTCGGTGAAGTTTACATGTGGACGGTGGAGTACGAGCATCCAAAGGGAAAAGGGGCCGAGGTTCAACACGGTCAGCCCGGATGGCAAAACGACGGCACATACTTGACTGAGAGGGGACGGCGATTAAGCGGAGAAATTGAACTTGCAGCATATCTCCGCGAAATTCAGGACTGGGTAATTCGTCCACAGATAAGGAATGTACCTGCCGTTGCTGGCGTTGATGCCATTGGTGGGTACGTAAAACATTATGTTGTTGAAATTGATCCTGCGAAACTCCTAGCAGTTGATCTATCAATTGCCGAGATTACTGAAGCACTTGAAAAGAGCAACTTAAGTACTGGTGCTGGTTTTATAGAACATCGCGGCGAAGCTTTTGTTGTACGAGCAGCTAGTTTACTTGGAAATGAAAACCAGATCGAACAAGTGATAGTTACAGAGCGAGATGGTGTCCCTATTCGAGTGGGCCAAGTAGCGCGAGTAACCATAGGAAAGGAGCTCCGTACTGGATCTGCTACCGAGAACGGAGAGGAAGTCGTAGTGGGAACTGCTTTAATGCTAATCGGAGAGAATAGCAGAACAGTTGCGAAAAACGTTGATGATAAGCTGCATGAGGTAAATAAAGCGTTGCCACCTGGAATAATTGCAAAGACGGTTCTTAACAGAACTAAACTTGTTGATGCTACTATTAGCACAGTGAAGAGGAATCTTTTTGAAGGGGCTGTGCTCGTTATCGCGGTGCTTTTACTTCTTCTTGGTAACATGAGAGCTGCCGTAATTACAGCGACCGCCATTCCACTTAGTATGTTACTCACAGCAATAGGAATGGTTCAAGGGAAAATATCTGGAAACTTGATGAGCCTTGGAGCGATTGACTTTGGACTCATCGTGGATGGAGCAGTAATTATCGTTGAAAACTGTCTAAGACATTTATCCGAGGAACAACACGAGAAAGGAAGAGCCCTTACGCTGAGTGAGCGTCTCGCTGTCGTCATAACTGCGACTAAGGAAATGATTCAGCCGTCTGTTTTTGGACAAGGAATTATTATTACCGTTTATATACCAATCCTAACTCTCACAGGAACAGAGGGTAAGATGTTTCATCCAATGGCCGTAACAGTTATTTTTGCACTCGTAGCAGCCTTCATCTTATCACTGACTTTTATCCCAGCGATGGTTGCAATTTTCTTTAGCGGATCGATTAGTGAGAAAGATGTTAAGATTATCTCAATTGCAAAGGGAGTTTACGTTACACTTCTTGAAAAAGCACTAAAAGTACGTGGAACGCTTATCCTTGGTTCTTCCGTAATCTTTCTTTTTTCTGTGCTTATTTTCTTGCGACTCGGCCAGGAGTTTATTCCTTCCTTAGACGAGAAAGATATTGCGATGCATGCTATGAGAATTCCTAGCACCGGGATTACTCAGTCTACAGAAATGCAGTTTGAAGTTGAAAAGACAGTATCAAAGATACCTGAGGTAAAGTTTGTTTTTTCCAAGACAGGCACAGCTGAGATGGCCGCTGACCCTATGCCACCAAACGTGTCGGACACATTCATCATTCTGAAACCAAGAAATGAATGGCCTAGTCCTGATGAGGATAAAGCCACCGTTATCAAGCGCATTCAGGAATCAGTTGCAACTGTTCCTGGCAACAATTATGAGTTCACTCAACCGATCCAGATGCGTTTTAATGAACTTATCTCTGGTGTAAGAAGTGACGTAGCGGTAAAAGTTTACGGCGAAGATTTTGAAGTGATACTTCCAGTGGCAAATCAGCTTGCTTCTGTTCTTCGATCCACGCCTGGGGGCAGTGATGTCAAGGTTGAGCAAGTTTCCGGCCTGCCTTTTATAAACATCACAATTGATCTGCTTAAAGCAGGCAAGCTAGGCCTACGTCCCGCAGATATCCATACGGCAATTGCTACTGCAGTACGAGGACAGGAAGTCGGTTTCGTTTTAGAAGGAGATAGGCGGTTTGATATCGTCGTGCGTTTTCCAGAAGAGTTGCGAAAAAATCCAGAGGCAATCAAGCTCTTGCCGATTGCGGTACCTTGGAGCGCAGATTCAAGGTCGCTTTCACTTCATGACGACAAAGCAGACATGATTGATGCTAGACCTAGGACTATTCCGCTTGCAGAAATTGCAACGATTGAGATTACTGAGGGTCCAAATCAGATCAGTCGCGAAAATGGAAAGCGTAGAATTGTAGTCCAAGCCAATGTAAGAGGGAGAGATCTTGGGTCCTATGTAGCGGAGATACAGAATCGCATCGATAATGAAATAAAGCTCCCTTCTGGTTCGTGGCTTGCTTGGGGTGGACAATTTGAAAATCTTGTAAAAGCCAAGGCACGGTTATTTATAGTAGTCCCACTCTGTCTTTTTCTAATTTTTTTACTTCTCTTTTCTACTTTTAACTCAGTACGCGATGCGCTCGTTGTTTTTAGTGGAGTACCACTTGCATTGCCAGGCGGAGTACTAGCACTCTGGCTAAGAGGAATGCCGTTTTCGATCTCTGCTGCAATTGGCTTTATTGCTCTTTCCGGAGTGGCTGTACTGAATGGGCTAGTGATGGTGAGTTTTATTAAGAAGCTTGCACAAAATTTGCCTCTTCAGCGTGCGGTCGTAGATGGAGCGATTACTCGTCTGCGACCCGTTCTTATGACTGCACTTGTGGCCTCGCTCGGCTTTGTTCCGATGGCTCTTGCAACAGGAACTGGTGCTGAGGTTCAGCGTCCATTGGCAACTGTTGTTATTGGAGGATTGATTACTGCCACCATTTTGACCCTTTTTGTGCTTCCCGCGCTCTATTCAATGTTTGGGAGAGAACAGTTTAATATTATTAATTCTGAGAAGGAGTAGGTCTATGAAATGTTTTGCAATTGTCATATTGATTTTGTGCTTTACTTTGATTGGCTGTTCGACTCAGCGTATCGACCTGGAGCGCTCGGGTTATCTCCGGGTGAAAGAGAGTAGTCCGAGTAACACATGGCTTCTAACGTCAGTTTATGAAGTGGATGAGTCGCTAGTTGTAACAGGGACAATCTCCCAAGGAACGCTTTCAAATTTGCACTTGCCTGGGCATATTGATATCAGAGTAGTAAATGAAGTTGGCGAAGAGATCTATTTAGTGAAAGCTAGCCTTCACCGTGTACCAGTAGCTAGAAGGCGAGTTCATCCCATGGCATTCTCTGTAACCTTTCCTGCTATGCCGCCAAAAGGTTCCATGGTGGAAGTTGTTTATGACAGGGAAACACATCTTTAGATGTATAGATATTAGATGATTTTTTACAAAGGAAATTAAATTGTATGAACTTTTTTGTACAAAGAGTTTTTTTTACAGCGGTATTGATTCCTTCAATTGCTTTTGCCAATCATGGACCGGAAACAAGTGGCGGTAGTACCGGTGTTAAGTCTGCGGGTACAATCAACCAGGGGCAATTAAAGTTAGTTATTCGTGAGGACGTTACAAAATATAAGAGCATAGGTATCGAAGAAGAGCAAGAAATAGCTGGGCATGAAGGTAGCTTTCACTCTATTAATCGTGCTTTTCTTACTAGTTTCGATATTTCTTATGGATTGATGGAGGACTTTGAAATAGGTGCCGACATTGGGTGGTATGCAGCGCGAGAGTTTAGAGATTTTACATCACATGAGGGGTTTTTTACAAAACATTTAGATGATTCAGATGAAAGTAACTTTGCGTTAGCAGATCCTGAGGGCAGTACCGATCTCACTATTCATGGCAAGTATGGCATCGTCTCTACCCATGATCACTGTTTTTCTCTAATAGGGGGAATTATATTTCCAATAGGAAAAGATGACGAACGATTAAGCAGCGGAGAGGTTATTGAACCATCCAGCCAACCGGGTACGGGGCAATATGGATATAAAATGGGATTGGCATATTCGAGGTCTCTTACCTCTCACGCTTCATTCGATATGAGTACAATTTATTCTCTAAGAGAGTCGCGAGATTCATTTACTATAGGCGACAGAGCTGACTCTGGCCTGGCGCTCGCCTACCGCCTTACTGACTCACATCATGATTTTCCTCAAGTAAGTCTATTCGGAGAACTTTCTCATGCCTGGTTGGGTAAAGATGAGAAGCATGGAGAAGTAGATAACAATAGTGGAGGCAATGCTGTTTTTCTTTCCCCTGGTTTTAGAATTCGAATAAATGATAAAGTCGGCATTAGTTTATTTCCTAGTTTTCCAATAATTCAAGACTTAAATGGCCATCAGGTAGAAACGAAACTTAAGGTAGCCGCTGTCCTCACATTACTTCTTTAGTATTTGTCCGTACTTAGTTGATTTAAAACTCATCTAGCTCATTACCATCTTCAAACTCAGGGTTAGAATTTATAGAGGCACAACGAACTAGTAATCAGAAAATAGTTTAGCGGTGTCTATGTCGCCACCAGAGATAATAGGCTGGAGGATAAACTAGTAACTCAAGAATAAAACTTGTTGCGAGTCCTCCAATCATAGGAGTAGCTATGCGGCGCATTACATCGGCCCCAGCGCCGGTTGAAAACATAATCGGAACAAGCCCCATAAAGGCCGCCATTACTGTCATCATCTTAGGACGAATTCGCTTTGCAGCCCCATGAACCACTGCCTCTCTAAACTCCTCCACTGAATTTAGTTTCCCATTAGCTTTTGCCTCATTCCGCGAGAGGTCAAGATACATCAGCATAAAAACACCAGTCTCGGCATCAAGGCCCATGAGTGCTATCATCCCGACCCATACGGCTATGGAGACATGATAATCTAATAGAAATAAAAGCCAGACTGCCCCCACCAAAGAGAAAGGCACGGCGAGAAGCACAAGCCCAGTTGAGAAGACTGAGCCGGTGTTAACATAGAGAAGCAGTCCTATAAGGATAATTGTTAGGGGGACTATGAAAGTAAGTCGCTCTTTGACCCGCCGCATATTCTCATATTGTCCGCTCCATTGTAGCACGTAACCAGGAGGAAGCTTTACTTGAGAACTGACCGCAGCCCTCGCCTCATCAAGAAAGCTGCCGATATCCCTATCGGCAAGATCAACGTAGATATATCCAACCCGTAATCCCTGGTCATTTCGGATCATGCTGGGGCCTTCGAGCATTTCGATCTTTGCTACCTGTTCCAGTGGAACGTGGGCTCCACTTGGAGTAGGTAGGAGTACACGGCGCAGCGCGCTAATATCTTCTCTGTATCCACGATCGTACCTAACGTTTACTGAATAGCGCTCACGGCCTTCGACAGTTGTTGTAATGTTTTCGCCACCAATCGCTGAGGCAATGACCATCTGAGCTTCGGCTATAGAAACCCCATATCTAGCAAGTGCAACACGATCTAATACAATATCTAAGTAGTAACCATCTGCGACTCGCTCTGCTAGAACGTTTCGAGTACCAGTAACAGTGCGTACTACCCGCTCAACATCTTCGCTTACCTGTTGGATGACCGTTAGATCATCTCCGAGTACTTTTATCCCAACAGGAGTGCGAATACCTGTTGATAGCATGTCAATTCTGTTTTTGATCGGCATCGTCCAAATATTTGGGATCCCAGCAAACTTTAGTTTGGCATCCATCGCTGCTTGAAGTTCCTCAAAGGTTCTATGAGGTGGCGTAATCCATGCAAATAGGAAATGAAGAGCTTGTGGCAGATCCGAATACCATCGCTCTACTGTTGGCCACTCAGATGTCGGCTTTAAGACTACAGTGGTTTCAACCATAGAGAAGGGAGCAGGATCAGTTGGAGTCTCAGCCCTTCCTGCTTTTCCGAACACTGACTGCACTTCAGGGAACTCTTTGATTATCTTATCTTGAAGCTGAATAACTCTCTTTGCCTCTGTAACAGACATTCCAGGAAGTGCGGTCGGCATATAGAGAAATGCCCCTTCATTAAGAGGCGGCATGAATTCAGTTCCGAGCTTGAAGTACACTGGAATAGTAATAGCAACAATCAAAGCTGCCCCCACTAGCACCATACGCGAGTTATCAAGTGACCATCGTACAATCGGTTCGTAAAATGCAATAAGTCTACGACTAATCGGATGTTTCTCTTCTGGGTAATAGCGTCCTACAAATATGGAGGTACATATTCGGCTGAGCCATAAAGGTGAGAAGGTAAAGGGCTCCATTCTGGTAAAGAGCATTCTAAGGGCTGGATCCAATGTGACAGCAAGCAGTGCCGCTAGCGCCATCGCCAAAGTTTTTGACATCGCAAGCGGGGTAAAAAGTCGGCCCTCTTGGTCAACAAGTGTGAAGATCGGTAGGAATGAAACCGCGATAAGAAGTAGTGAAAAGAACACAGACGGCCCTACTTCTTTTAGTGCTGAAAGCCTAACTTCGTGAAAATCTGCTTTGCGGCCAGAACTTTGCCACTCTTCAAGTCGCTTGTAAGCATTCTCAACCTCTACAATCGCGCCATCTACAAGCACACCTATTGAGATAGCGATTCCGGCTAGAGACATAATGTTTGAAGTAAGTCCCATTAGGTACATCGGAATAAAAGCTAGAAAGACAGAGATGGGAATTGTAGCGATAGGGACTATGGCCGATGGAAAGTGCCAAAGGAAAAGCAGAATTACTAAGCTTACAATTATAACTTCTAGTACCAACTCATGGGTCAAAGTATCTATGGCGGCTTTGACTAAGTCAGAGCGATCGTACACGGGCACGATTTTCACCCCGTGCGGCAGGCTCGGTTCTATCTCTTTGATTCGCTCTTTAACTCTATCAATTACATTTAAGACATTCTCATCCTGGCGCATCACCACAATCCCGCCAACCGTATCACCACGTCCGTTAAGGTCAGCTACCCCGCGCCTAATATCAGGGCCTAGTTCAACACGAGCAATGTTTTTTACAAGGATCGGAACACCTGCTTTTGGTTCAACGGTGACAACTATCTCTTTTATGTCATCAATCGATTTTACATATCCGCGCCCCCGTATCATGTACTCGCGGTCACCAAACTCAATGACCCGTCCTCCAGTCTCCGCGTTTCCGTTTCGCACCGCTTCTGTAAGGTCGAGTAGGGAGATGTTGTAGGCTGCCAGTCGATTTGGGTCGACAAGGATCTGATACTGCTTTACAAATCCTCCGATTGAAGCAACTTCTGCGACTCCAGGAACAGATTGCAGAAGAAATTTTAATTGCCAATCTTGAATCGAGCGTAGCTCGCCTAAGTTTTTCTCATTGGCTGCATCGACTAGAGCGTATTGATATACCCAACCAACACTAGTGGCATCTGGGCCGATTTCAGTTTTAACTTCTTCAGGTAATCGCGCTTGAATTTTACTTAAGTATTCAAGTACCCGGCTCCGTGCCCAGTAAAGGTCAGTACCATCTTCAAAGATGACGTAGACGTAGGAAAAGCCAAAATCTGAAAAGCCACGAACAGCCTTTACTTTTGGTGTGCCAAGGAGTGCTGAAATTATCGGGTAAGTTACCTGGTCTTCAATAATATCAGGGCTTCTATCCCAACGGGAGTATATGATTACCTGCGTGTCAGAAAGATCAGGGATAGCATCAAGTGGTATGCGCTTAATGCACCAGGTCGCAATTACAAGTAGTACCGCCGTGAGAAGCAAGACCAGAAACTTATTCTTGGCACTGAACTCAATTATGTGCGTGACCACTTCCGCCTCCACTTCGACGTGCTACAGCTTGAAGTCTTGATTCTGAATCAATCAAGAAATTAGCTGCTGTTACAACCTCTTCCCCTTCGGCTAGCCCTGAAAGAACCTCATACCTATCTCCTACAGCGCGGCCGAGCGTTACTTTTCTTGGCTCAAACTGATTAGACTCACGTCGTACAAAAGTGATCGCTTCGTTTCCACTGATAATCACTGAATCGTTACGGATGGCGAGCTTTTCGCCTAACTCAACTTTAAATTGAGCTAAGAGATAGGTGCTTGGTCGAAGCTTTTGCTCTTTATCAGACACCTCCACAATAACTCGGATAGTCCTACTCTCTGGATTTAAGAGTGGACTGACACTGAGCACCTTACCGTTAAATTCCATTCCATCTAGCGCTGGAGCTTTAGCGGTGACAGCTTGTCCCTCCTTTATGGCAGAGATTTCATAATCAAACAGCTCCGCGTAAATCCATGCCGTGCCATTTGGAAGTAGGAGTTCTGATAGCTCCCTACTATCACGAGCTAGTCTGTCTATGACCGCATCGGAAAGTCCAAATAGCCTGAGCTTTATTTTACTTGAGGAAGTTAGGGAATCCGCGTTAAGTGAATTTTTATTGCTTGTATCACGTAGCGCCAATCGGTACTCGCGAAATGCTGTGAATAATTCAGGGTCGTAAGCGACGGAGCCGCTTGCGGTAATATTTTGAGTCAAAAGGACACGTTTAATCACCTCAGTTCGAACTCCTATTAATTCCTGTTTAGCTGCGGAAAGCATGAATGGGGTACGGGGGTGGGAAATAGCGTCTTTCTCACCACTTGATATCCCTTCATTATCAGAAGGGCCTTCATGGTTAGAGTGTTGCTCGTCAGGCTGCTCCTCTCTAACAAGATGCATATGGCAAATTGGACACTGGCCGGGCCTATCTGAGCGCACCTGCGGATGCATAGGGCAGTAATAGCGTGGGGCGATTGCTTTTACTTTATCACTTACAGCACTTGAATTCTTAGAGAGCGTACCAACTCCTCTTAGATATAGTAAGATCAGTCCTATAGTTACGACTATCGTAATTACGAAAACTTTTTTCATACTGATTCGTCCTCCTTGTCAGCTGTTGTAAGAAGAGCTTCAAGTTCGGCCACACGCTGCTCACGACTTACGAGCGCTTGAAGAATAGTTAACTCGCTCTTTGCGTATCGGTTGGCAAGCTCAAGTACAGTTCGATAATCAACCTCTCCGGTGGAGTAAGATGCTTGTGCAACGTCTACCGCCTGTTTAGTAAGGCTGCGAGTCTTACCTTCAAAAAGAGTCAGTTGCTTTTCTGCTAACTCAAGTTCTGCCTTTGCAACCTCAATTTGATGTGAAAGGTGTACCTCTTCTTCACGGAGCAACTGTTTTGCTCTCTTAAGTTCCTCCCGCGCAGCTTCCTGTTCGTAGCGCTGCTTGCTCTTAGCCCAGAGAGGCACTGTAATTCCCACCCGTGCCGATACAAAGTCATCGCCTCTTCCAGCTTCCACAGCTTGCCTTTCTGTGTAGCCCACAGAGAATTCAAAATCAGGAAGTAAATTAAGTTCTGAGTAACGTTTTTCAGCCTCTGCTCGTTGTGCCTCCTCGTTGAGGGTTTGAATTCTGGGATGTTGAAAGAGGTTCGAGTGCGTAAGGCCAGATGCAAGTAGAGACTTAATTAATGTCCGATTTATTGTTGCTACCTTCCATCCGCCTTCATGCTGATCACGTCCCATTAACTCAGCTAAGGAAGCGCGTTCCGAGCGGAGGTCTCTCTCAATCACGAGCTTTTCGTTCTGAAGATCTGTTAACTCGACCTCAATTGCTAGAACTTCAGCTTGAGAAATTTTGCCTGTGGCATAGCGATCCCGAGCTGAAGCAAGGGCCTTATCGACAATCGAGAATTGATTAGCAATAATTTGTCCCGATTCTTGAGCCTTAAAAACTGAAAGGTAAGCACTTTTAACATCTCTCACCACCTCTCGTTTCAGGGCACTTACTCTACTAGCTTCAGCTCTGAATTTGTGAGTAGCTGACCTTTCAAGTTCAGCACGTTTTCCAGGGAAAGGAACCATCTGTGTCAGCGAGAGTTGGTTACCGGTCATATCAAACCGATCACGCTCCAATCCACCGAGGGGATAATTCATTAAATCAAGCGAGACTTTTGGATCAGGAAGGGATCCTACTGGTGCAACTCGGTGCCTAAGTGATTTAGATGATGAGTGCGTTGCTTGAATCATTGGATTATTGGCTAACGCTTCACTTATAGCCGCATCCATGGTGAGGATTTCTGCCTGTACGATGGATGAGAATACAGCAAAAAGGGCAAAAAAAATAATGAATCTCCACATGGTCTTATGCACAAAATCGATTTAAGCTTATAGTAGATACGCCCAAGCTCCAACGTTTGTGACAGGGCTTTGTCACTAAACTTATCTCCCAAGCGTAATAGTGTATGACTGATGAGACCTATAAAATTGAACACTTAAGTGATGAGGAGCTTATGAGTCGCTATAAGGTTGGCGAATATCTCGCTTTTGAAGAGTTGTACCGGCGTCATTCGGGGCGGGTGTATGGCTTTATACTGAAGCGCATTAAGAGTCGCGAACGATCTGAAGAACTTCTTCAAGAGAGCTTTCTCCGTCTTCACCGTAACAGATCACGGTACAACGACTCTCTTCCGTTTCTGCCATGGCTTTTTACAATTGCTCGCTCGGCCATGATCGATGGAGTACGGTCGGATGCAAGATCGCTGCGGACTCAGCAGAGTTTTACAGAGCAAAATCTAGCTGAGCTTCAGGCTGTTTCCGTTTCTATTGATATAGACATTCAATCTCTTTCCTCTCGGGAGAGGGAGGCAGTCGAACTACGATATGGATCTGATCTTGATTTTAATGCGATAGCAGCCAGGCTTAATACTTCATCCACAAACGTGCGGCAGATAATTAGTCGAGCTGTTAAGAAACTAAGGGCAGCTTTTGTTGATAGGTAAATTGGATGCGACATAATGATAGTAACAACGAGTGGCGCAGCGAGTTTAACTCCTTTATGGAGGAGGAGTCGGTTACGCCTCCACTTAGGGTTAAGGATCTGGTACATGGACAAATATTTCGCGATCTTAATCCTCCGCCTTGGAAGATTAGCTTGAAGTTGATGGCCGTGATGCTAATCACTCTACCGTTGAATCTTTTCCTTTGTCCGCAATTCGGTATGGGCTTTTTGGAGACCAGCGGATTTCGTTCGGTTCTTATGCCCTACATTATGATCTTTGGAATCTATGGTTGTATGGCCCTATGCGGTTCCATTTTTATCGGAACTACAACCCTTATCGCTTCGTTCGTGTTTCGTCCTGAGGAGGTAAAAGCCATAAGGAGCCAAAGATTATTACAGCTTTCATTCCTATCGCTTTTAGCTCTGGGATTTTTTGTATGTTTTGGTGCCGACGTGTTCCTTAGCACAGGGCTTGTTTGGTTACTTGGCGCTGTATCCGGCGGAGTAGCTTCCTTAGAGCTTGGTTGGAGAGTCCGGACACGACTTTCCACAGTTTAGAGGTCTAGGAATCTACTTTTTTTTCTATCCAAAGGTGGCAGTGACTTGGTTAAGTACCGATGCGAAACAACAACAGATAAGTGCGGAAACCATTCTTTGGAAATCCAGTTTTCTTCTTTGACCAACTCCTGGCGCAGCATTGCTATCTGTGCAACCGGCCCTCCCCAGGCCAGTGCTCCGAAGCGTAAGAAACGGAAAAAGATATGAAGAAATGAATCGTTATATGTCAATGTTATTACCTTGTACGAGACTGTTAGTAATTATAAATATGCCTGTTGAGATTCTTGGAGTAAAGTAATTATGAATCATGATTCTTGTGCCAATGAACCATGAATCCATGCCTCTTCGCCGGATGGGGCTAGAATTTTTTGCCAACCCTTCTGATTAGAAAGCAAGACTAACCGAGTTCCGCCGGTAACGGCCATGAGCGTAGGGTATTCCTTGCCTGGTCCTGTCCTCAAATTAGCTTTGATTACAGAAACTGTTACAACGGGCATTGCTGGATTTGTAAGCTGTTCACTTATTACTTCGTGAGAGTCTAATGCGCTGAGTTTCTCTAACTTAGCTTGCTGCTCCTTAACGAGCGCGGTCAGAGATTGAACTACTAGTATAACATTTCTTATTTTTTGATCTAACTGATGAGTTTGAGATATAGGCTGTACAGCCGGAATATTAATTATTGGTGGATGAATAGTTTTCTTTAATTCTAGAGCTTTATAAATAGCAATTGATTCAAGAATCACTACAGAAATCATCATTATCAAAAGTATTAATTCTGGGGAATGCCTAGTGGGTGAGATAATATTTGTTAATGTTCTTGCGCTATCCATTTTGAATCTCTGAGAATGTATAGTTGCTGTTATTCAGGCCTGATACCGTAACAATTTCTTTAACTTTTCTGCTTGTACCAAACTTTTCAATAAATACGATTAGATTTACAGCTTCAGCAATTAGGTGTTTGCAATTACTGACTCCCGCCTCTTGAACAAGTTGTTCAAGTCGAGATAATGCTTTTGGAGCTGAGTCCGCGTGGATTGTTGCAGCACCACCAGGGTGACCGGTGTTCCAGGCTTTTAGAAGATCTAAGGCTTCTTTGCCACGCACTTCACCAATGACAATTCGATCTGGTCTTAGGCGCAGAGTTGCTTTTAAGAGATCGGTCATAGAGGCGATGCCTTCCTTGGTGCGTAGTGTTAAATAATCATCTGCTTTACATTGTAGCTCTTGAGTATCTTCAATGATCACTACACGCTCTTGAGTTTGAGCGATTAGTTCTAAAATAGCATTGGTCAAGGTTGTCTTACCTGAACCTGTTCCTCCCGCCACAAGGATATTTTGCTTTTTCTCTACTGAGTGCTTGATAGCCTCTTTGTGTTCATTGGATAAAATTCCCTGAGAAACGTAATCATCAAGAGTAAATATTTTGATAGCCTTTTTTCTTATTGTGAACGATGGATTTATTACTATTGGAGGCAATAATCCTTGAAACCGCGATCCCGTTACTGGGAGTTCGGCGCTTAGCAAAGGAGCATCTTTATTGCAGACTGCCCCAATGCTGCTTGCCACAATAAAGATAACCCGTTCAGCATCTTGTGGTGAGATTCTATGACCGGTAAAACTACGTCCTTGGCCGAGCTGGTCAATCCAGAGTTTCCCATCAGCGTTTAGCATTAATTCGATTACCGAATCATCGAGTAGGTAAGTACCGGCCTTTTCACCAAGAGCGGTTGCTAGCATTGCAGTTAGACGATCTTCTCCAATTGTCTTTGAGTCCATAAGATTAGTCCTTTATGGCTTCACGTACTCTTGCAAGGCTGACAGGCTCACCAGAAACACATTTGATTACTATTGCCGCGGTTACTATGTCCTTGGTAGCTTCCTTTGTAAGATTTAACTTACTACTCAGAAGATCAATTAACTGGTTGCGATTATCTAAAAGATCATCCCAGCTATAGGTTCTAAAGACCATTCTAATAAGCTCAGCTCGATATTCCTCTTCCATTTTCTTTTCCTCCCGTAAAAATTAAAGCGGCTTTAGCTGTTTTATTGAATAAGTTTAACTGACAGGTGTTATTTGAGGTTCCTACATTGCGTTCAGCATTAAATTCGAATAAGAATGGACATTCTTAGGCTATAGCTCACCAAGTTAGAATCGGAATCGCTTCGCCGATGATCGCATCTGTTTTTATTGGTCCGAAATAGCGGCCGTCAAAGGAGCGGTCGTTGTATGTGCTGAGGGGGAGGAATTCATCGGACTTAATACGAAAGCAACCATCTAGTTGAGGTAGTGATCTACCCTGATAGTCAAATGCATGGATTTGACCTTTAACCAAATTATTTATAACTATCTGCTCATCTAGGTTGCATACCGTATCTCCTGGCAGTGCACCGACAGGTTTTATTAAAGGTAGTGCGATTCTAACCCAAGGTCGGGTAGCTAAATCTCTTTTAAGTTTGTTAGGAAGATTGAATATAATCAAGTTACCCAATCTTAAATTCATTATAGATCGCACTTGGTAAATACCTTTTGGGACACTTGGAGTGAGATTTAAAATGAAATTTAAATGCATATGAGTCCAACAGACCTGCATAAACTGTGAAGATACAATATAGAAAAAAATAATTACGATAGGCCTAAGATCTTTAATAAGCATGACACTTAGGATATCAGTTTCTGCTTATCCATGATTCAGGCAAAGGGACCGGTAGTAGATTCCAATATCGATATTAACTTTTTTTTAAAGTTTGTATTTTTTGCGTCAATTTCTTTAAGCATTTTAGATATAAAGATCTCCTTTGGAGCGGCCTTTAGAAATTCCATAATTGGCTTAAACTCCTCTAATGCTTTGTTTAGGTGAAATACTTTCGCTATTGTTTTGATGGAGTCCAAAAACATAATCCGAGAAACCTCTACTGACATACCTAGTATTCTCCCAAATTGGTCAGGATTAAATCCAGCATATCCAGCAGAGCCTGAATGTATATACCAGCTAGCAAATGAATATAATTGCAAATATAAAGTTTCATAATATTGGCCAACTTGCGATGCCCGTATGCGTAAATTTATTCCAGACCAATGAGATTCTGGCCAATTGGGATTATTTTTCTTATCAGATCCCCACAGGGATCGAACTTTTGCTTCTATATTAGCTATCCTAGTTGAATCAGCGGTATAGGTTGTTGCATGCTGAATATCCATTAAAGATATAGAGTTAGTAGCGCCAACTTTTGCCGAATGTGAAGCCAACTTCTTCGCTACCCTGAATCGTTCAACTTCCGCAAATGCCGTAAATTGTGACACCAACTGTCCAGACGTATCCATAGCTATTTGATGGAGGTCGATTAAGAGTTCGAAAATAGTTCGACACGCCGAAACTACCAACTGGAAGTGTTGTCTGTCATTTAAGCTTAAAATCCCTTTGGCTAAAAGTAGAATCCTGTAAAATGTACCAAGCAGTGCCACTTCTTGATTGTTCGGATTAATCTGTGTTTTTAGCACTGGCACTAGCTTTACTTCAACAAAATCAACAGCTTCGTAAATTGCACTGTAGTAGGATTCTATTAGTTGATCTTCAGTTGCTTCAGGAATGTTATTTGTAGCATTGGAATTCATAACTAACTAAATAAAAAAATCGAATAATATTAACATATTTTTAATAACGCAGAAATTTAAAAGTGAACTCTTAGCCCCTGTAAACTATTTTTGCCAAAGCTGTTGATACGGATTTGG
>CAZKXU010000006.1:0-61618 GCA_964556665.1 uncultured Bdellovibrionales bacterium
GCATAAAGACTGTTGTGGTCGGAAGTTTTTAGCTCTTTTACGAGATCCTTAACGCTTCCTACCGGAGAGGGCTCTATAAAGGCGTGGCTTACCTCAGTGCTGCCAAATGTGTTTAGTTTTAGACCAGAATCTGTGCGTAGGCCTTTCTGCTTCGTGCTCTTGGCTACTCGATCAAACTGACGTTGTAATCCTAAAGGTTTATAAAGGTGCTCAGTTACGGCTAAGTGAGTCTTTGGTATATAAAGATCCTTCGCACTTAGGTTCTGTGCTAAGACACGCTCGGTTACAAGTACATCAACTCGCCCCTTCTCGCCTTGAGTTGTCTCAGGAAAGTACTCAGGTAGCAGGGCAGTTTCATGAGTTTTTAATACCTCCAACCCGAAGCGTTGCATCATCGGCAGTGCACCGAATACAATATAATAAAGCGCCTCCCATCCGTTCTTAGCTGCCTGTCGCTCTACTATCTCCCATACGCTCTGGCCTAAGAGGGGCAAGATGTCAAAGTAGTCTTCATGGCAGAGCGGAAATGAAAGCTGAATATTCCTTGGATTATCAGCATCGGGCGTAATTGCTAGATGTCCAACGACCTTGTCGCCATCCTTAGCGACTAAGCTAATAAAGCGCATACCGATATGGGTTCGCCAGAACTGTATCCCATAAACGGAACGGATCGGGAAATTCTCTCCCCAGACTGATCGGAAAAGATCGATTACCTGATTAATTTCACGATCATTATCCGGACTAATAGCCTTAAGCACAAACCTATCTTCACGCACTGTTTTCTCTCTTCCTTGTATTAGTTTAAGTGTCATTGTATAAACGTGTAACTATATACTATAAACAGTTACGTCTCAATTTAGTAACTGATGCCTGTAGAATGCCCGTTCTAGTCATAGATGTCATTACGAGTTAAAGGAAATACAAGATCCCTTGCACCTTCAGAGATTAGGATGGTTGAACGACTTTTTAAGCGTTCAATCTCCAATCATGAGTTAGTCACTCTAGATCTTGCTCGTGAAATATTTGAAGTAGCTACGGATCTTAAGAGAAAGGTTGGAGTCATAATCTCTAGATCCGGTCATATTGAGGAGGTTTTTCTAGGGCAGAAGGATCTTCTGTATATTCCCGATCTCGGCCGTTATCGGCTTGGCGCCGGCAGACTGCGACGATTAAGACTTATATTTAGCGATCTATCAAAACGCAGCAACGAAGCGCACATCCCGCATGATATATATACGGATCTGGAAAAGCTGCGTTTTGATGCTGTAGTGGCGGTTAAATCGATCGGCAACACTACCAGTATGGCATATGCGCACCTGTTGCCGATCAAGCACGGTAACGGGAGTGAGCCTAATTCTAAGACCGAATTAGTAAAAGATCTTGGTCGATTTGATCTCGACTTCACAGAATTTATCACCGAACTTGAGTCCGATCTTGAAGCGAGTATGCATGTACAGAGCAGCAGCGGCAAGATGCGTGCATTTTTAGTAGGCGTCTATGAAAAAGGTTATCATGATTCCGATAGCTCCATAGCTGAATTAGAAGAGCTAGCTAAGACTGCTGGAGTGGAGGTGGTAGGAAAGATAATTCAACGCCGCGAACTTGATCCCCGAACATTAGTAGGGAAAGGTAAGCTCGAGGAGATCGTGCTTAAGTGTCTGCGCCTTAATGCAGAGATGATTATTTTTGATACAGAGCTTAAGCCAACACAATGGCGGGTTATTACTAATTCTACAGAGCTCAAAGTTATAGACCGCGCTATGTTAATTCTTGATATCTTTGCCAAGCATGCAAAAAGTGCTGATGGGCGTGTTCAGGTTGAGCTAGCACAACTCCGTTACAATATGCCTAAGCTTGTTGAAAAGGATGCGGGATTATCTAGGCTTACCGGCGGAATTGGAGGGCAAGGGCCCGGCGAAACTAAGCTTGAAATCGGCCGCCGCCGCATCCGTGAGCGCATCAACCAGCTTGAAAAACGGATTGATGAGTTATCTAAGCAGCGTGAACTAAGACGGAAGGGTAGAAAAGAGAGATTTCTTCCTCAGATCTCTATACTTGGTTATACCAATGTCGGTAAGTCAACGCTTTTTAATGCTCTATCTGGGAGTAAGGTGTTGGTAGAAAATAAGCTATTTGCAACCTTAGATCCTACGGAGCGCCGCATCGTCCTGCCATATCAGCCGGAAGACGTCTCAGATTATCCACGTGCAGTTATATTAACTGATACAGTTGGGTTTATTAGAAGACTTCCAGCAGAATTAAGTAACGCTTTCCGTGCGACATTAGAAGAGCTGCATTATGCAGATCTATTGCTGCACGTACTTGATGCCTCTGATCCAGAGGTGAGCGCTAGAAGATCTGCAGTCGAGAGAATTTTAGAGGAACTGAAGCTAAGCACAAAGCCTACTCTTGTAATCTTGAATAAAGTAGATGCGGTCACGCCGGATCATCTGCGTGCGCTAGTGCGAGAGCATGATGCCATCCCAGTTTCGGCAAAAACATCTGAAGGGCTAGACGGTTTGCTATGGGCGATTAGAGAGAAGGTGGTGCCGAAAGTCGAAGTGCAAGCAAGGAACCTGTCAGAGATTTAAGCGATGCAAAATGAATTTGATTTAATAAAAAGCCTATGCGCAGCCTTGCCGCTTGATAAAAATGTTAACATTGTTGTGCCTAACGGAGATGATGCCGCAGTAACAGAAATAGGTGATAAGCTGATAGCCGTTACAACAGACTGCATGGTCGAAGGGGTGCATTTTGATCGAAGCTTTATCTCGGCTGCGCAGCTTGGAAGGAAAGCGATAGAGGCGGCAGCTTCTGATATTATAGCTGTTGGCGGCGATCCTACTCAGTGCTATCTATCATTATTCCTTCCGCTGCAGATTGAGGAACAGTACCTAGTCGAGGTTTATAGAGGAGTGGGTGCCTCGTTGAAGCGCCTAGGGGTCACCTTTATGGGAGGAAATACTAGCCGCGCCAGAGAGCTTATCCTCTCTGTTACCATACTTGGGGAGATTCCGGAACGAAGATATCTCTTGCGAAGAAGCGGCGCTAAGGCAAGGGATAATATCTATGTTACAGGAAATTTAGGTGGTTCAGCTGCAGGACTGTATGTACTGCAGAATAAGATAGAGGGATATGATGGTTTGAAACGGAAGCACCTTGAGCCGTATTGTCGTAGCGATATTATCGGTCAAATTAGAGAGGTGGCAAGCGCTGCGATTGATCTTAGCGACGGTCTTACCTCTGACCTTAGACATCTTTGCGAAGCAAGCAAAGTAGGGGCGCGCCTTCGCAGTGAGTGTCTCCCGATTAATACTGAGCTAAGAGAGTTAAGTGCAGCCTCAGGCTTGGACAGTTTGGAGTTGGCATTAAACGGAGGGGAGGAGTATGAGATACTTTTTACCTCTGCAGAGAGATTGTCAGGAGATTTTACACTTATCGGTCAAATCATAGAAGGTTCAGACGTCTTTCTAGATCGTAACGGCGTTCAGATGGTGTTACCTCCGAAAGGTTATAACCACCTGAATAGTAAAATTTAATGACAGATATGTCTGACTGCGAGCTGAAAACATAGATTTTAGGAAGCTTCTCAACAGTCCTGGGCCTTTGTAAATTGCGTAAGTTTAAAATTAACCACAGGAGTCACGGTGGCACAGAGGGAAAGCAGGAGTAATTGGCCTATAGCAGTTATTTTCCTCTGTGTCCTCCGTCACCCCTGTGCTTAATTCCTGATAACCGCCTGCTTCTAATTACCTGAGGTTGTTGAGCAGTTACGATTTTAGGGGGCAAGCCTACAACGGCGGCACAAAGTCGCATTGCATCAATGTCTCGATCTCATCTATTGATTTTGGAAATGGAGATAAGACTTCAGAGCCGCCTGAAGTTATGTGTACATCATCCTCGATTCTGATACCGCAAGCAGGGACACGGCCGATCTTTTTTGGGAAATACAATCCAGGCTCAATCGTAATCACCATGCCCTTTCTTAACGGGGCTTTGTTGTTGCCTCGCAGGTTCCCTATATCATGTACATCTAATCCTAAACTATGACCGATGCCATGCGGAAAGTATGGCTTAAAAGCACCTTTTGCCATTAACTTCGATGTCTTGCCTCGCAACACTCCAAGCTCAATCAGTCCTACTGTCAGTATTCGTGCTGCGGCATTATATGCGTCTCCAATCGGCACGCCATCTTTTACTTTATCAATAGCAGCAAGCTGAGATTCAAGTACGATTGAGTAAAGCTCCTTTTGCAAGGCTGAAAATTTTCCGCTAACTGGAAAAACTCTAGTCTGATCTGCGGCATAGAGCTTCTGCTCTGCTCCCCAATCCACTAGCAGTAAATCCTCATTATTTAATCTGCGTGAGTGGGCATGGTAATGTAGTGTTGCGGCTGATGGGCCGGCTGCTACGATAGTACCAAAGGCAGGATAGCAATGATCCATGCGGAATCCGTAATCAATAGTTGCAGCTATCTCATGCTCCGTTACGCCGGGATGTATGAGCGGTAGTGCAAAGCGAAGCACATTTCCACTAATCTCTCCTGCCTTTTTAATTAACCTGATCTCCTCTGCGTCTTTAATTATACGGAGATCCTCTAAAAGCACCTCGGCATGAGAGAATGTTTTGGGAAGCTGACTGCGTAGGTGTATCTGACGATTCATAAGATCGGCTACGAGGCTCTGCAACAACGAACCGACAGTATTAGTGTGATAGAGGATCTCTATATTTTTAAGTAGTTTTAAAAGATCTGACTTTGGATTGACAGTATGGATAAGTGTTGCTCCTAGGGATGATGCTAGGGCAGTAGCATCAACACCTTTACCCTCCCACACTATAAGGGAGCGATCCGTTTTAGGAGTGATTAATACTGGTTTTTTTTCACTGCTTGAAATAACTAGAAAAGTAGATCGGATCTCAGACCCAGTCAGGTAGTAGAAGTTACTATCCTGACGGTAAGGGAATGAAGTATCCCGAGATCTGATCTGCGCCGGAGCGGACTCAAGAATCATGGCAGCAGAACGATCATTCTCCAAACGGCTTTTAATTTTTGTGATTCGATTTCTATGTAGTTTATCCATATGGTTACAATAGGTTATAGTATTAGATACGGTGAATATTTTGTCACTTGTAAATATTTAATAGTGTTACAGGATAAAAAGGTGTAAATTACCTGTGTAGTAAATAAATAGTAGAGTAGGCTGTAAGGAGGTTAACTTGATCAGCCATCAACACTGACTGATGACTTCTTACACGGGCGTTTCGTCCTCTATAATATAAGCCAGGCCGTAGTGCCTGGCTTTTTATTTTCAGCGCAGCATTCAGATAACCCTACCGGCACTTGCTGAAAAAAGATAAAATGTATATCTTCTCGTGGCTTAGGTGTCTCCGCATTACATATCGGTCAGTATTTTCAAAACGTTGTTTTCGTTCTGCTGCTCAGAGAATGCTTAATTGCTGCCGATTATGACTGTGTGCGCCGTTGTTTATTGTTCTTATAATATTGATCCATGTCGACCAACATTTTCTCTACACTAGGACCGAACTCCGGACTAATCCGTGAGCTTTATGAGCTTTATCTTGACGATCCAAGTCTTGTTGATAAATCCTGGGCTGATTACTTTGCTGCACTGAATGGTGTTGCCGTTGCGTACACTAACGGAAATCATCAAGCGCAGACCGCAAGTGCTTTACCATCGACTAATCTTGCAGTTCAAGAGAAGGCTGTACTCTTAGTGCAGGCTTACCGCAATTGGGGCCATTTCAGAGCTGCTTATAATCCGTTAAGCAAAGGTGTTGAGCCTAGACCTGAGCTCTCAAGTCTCAAACTCGAAAATTTTGAGATCTCTTCCGCAGAGATGGAGGCAACCGTGCGCGTATCTAATTTCGCAGGGCGGTCAGAGATGAAGTTGGCGGAATTAGTTTCTGCATTAAAGCAAGTTTACTGTGGAAGCATAGGCTTTGAGTATAATCATATAAATAACGATGCGGCTAGAAACTGGCTGGAGGCAACGATTGAGGAGCGTTACGGAGCAGCGGCATCGCTACCTGACGCACGTAAGATCAGAATACTAAAGAACATCATTGAGTCTGAGGTTTTAGAGCAGGAGCTCACCAAAAGATATCCAGGACAGACGAGATTCTCTCTCGAAGGAAGTGATACGTTAATAGCGATCCTCGACACCATCTTGGCAGATTGTGCTGTGCAAGGTGTACGCGAAGTTATTATGGGGATGGCGCATCGTGGCAGGGTCAATGTGCTAGTCAACACTTTAGGTAAGCCGCTTAATAAATTGCTTGCCGAGTTCGAGGATTTAACTATCCATGCAAAGCTTGGCTCAGGTGATGTGAAATACCATCTTGATTACAGCACTAAATATAAAGGCCCTAACGGTGAAACAGTCGAAGCTTACCTTGCTCCAAATCCATCCCATCTTGAGTTTGTAAGTCCTGTAATAGAAGGTATTGTAAGGGCTAAACAGGATCTTAATTATGCACGTGACCGAAAAGTCGTTTTGCCGTTATTGATGCATGGCGAGGCTGCCTTTGTAGGGCAGGGGATCGTTTCTGAAACGTTTCAACTCTCACAAGTAGAGGGATACAAAACAGGCGGAACTATTCATTTGGTAACAAATAATCAGGTGGGTTTTACAACGAGTCCTTATGAAGCAAGGTCCTCTGCATACTGCAGTGATTTTGCTAAGGCAGTAAATGCTCCTGTCTTCCATATTAATGCGGAGGATCCGATTGCCTGTGCTTGGGCAGCTTCGCTTGCCCTGCAGTTTAGGCAACGCTTCGGTATCGACTTTGTGTTGGATATCTATGGCTACAGAAAACTTGGACATAATGAAGGTGATGACCCAACATACACTCAGCCTGCCATGTATCAGGAGATTAAGGCTAAGCGCACAATCGGACAGATTTTTTCAGAGCAGTTAATCGGTGCCGGGGTAGTAGAGAAGCGCTTGGTCGATGAATTTATGGGCGAGGTGCGTGATCGCTTTGAGATTGCTGATAAACTTAAGAACAGAGCAGGCAGCGGAGAGGCTTGTGGATTAGTGGGCAAGCTTCGTGTTACGACTCCTAAAACTGCAGTAAGCTTAGAAGACCTAAGACGGGTAGCTGCAAGTATGATCACATATCCAGAGGGCTTTGTGCCTCATCCGAAGCTTAAAGGCATCTTAGAGAAAAGAGTTTCGACACTTGAAAGCGGGGGAATTGACTGGGGATTCGCCGAGGGACTTGCCTTTGGATCATTAGTTTTGGAAGGACATGCAGTTCGTCTGAGCGGTCAGGACTGTTGTCGTGGCACTTTTGGTCAGCGCCATCTTGGCCTTACGCACTATGAAACCCATGAGATTGTCAGGCCGCTTAATCAGCTAGCGCAGCCAAACTCAGATGTGTTCTTTGAGGTCTATAATAGTATCCTCTCGGAGAGCGCTGTGATGGGGTTCGAATTCGGGTATTCAACGGTTGCCAACCGTGCATTAGTACTATGGGAGGGGCAGTTTGGTGATTTTTCAAATGGTGCCCAGGTAATTATTGATCAATTTCTTGCTAGCTCAGAGGCGAAGTGGAATCAGTTCTCCGGGCTCACGCTTCTATTGCCGCATGGGTATGAAGGACGCGGTCCAGAGCATTCAAGTGCTAGGTTAGAGAGGTATCTGCAGCTTTGCGCTGAAGGCAATATGACGGTTTGTTATCCAAGTAATTCGGCGCAGCATTTTCATCTGATGCGCAGGCAGGGGCTGACTGTGTTGCAGCGACCATTGATCGTAATGACACCGAAGAGTCTTTTAAGACTGCCTGAGGCGGCCTGCACAGCGAAAGATCTTAGCACTGGGGAGTTTAAACCCATAATTGAAACAGACTATACAAAAGATGGTAAGGCAAAGTACGTAGTCTTTCTTAGCGGCAAGGTTTTTTATGACGTAGCCGGTGCTTTATCGAAACTAAATGGCTGCCCTGTAAAAGTTATACGTATGGAGCAGCTCTATCCGCTGCCTGAGAAGGAGATAAAGGCAGCTCTTAAGGCCTTAACGCCGAAAAAATATATCTGGGTTCAAGAGGAGCCTGAGAATATGGGTGCCTGGAATTTTGCAGACTACCGTTTCCGTACGGAGTTAGGAATTGAGCTAGAGTATATCGGTCGTCCACTAAGCGCCAGTACAGCTACCGGATCAGGCAAAAGAAGCGCTGCTGAGGTGGTTGAGTTCCTTGATGTATTGGTAAAGAGAGTGCAGGGGTGAGGGGTTTTTTAGTTAGTTGCTGTCAGTGTAATTGCTCAAAAAGTGTGGGCACTGGGAGCGCGGGCTTCCAGCCCGCAAATAAGTAGCAGCTAATTCGTTTGCGGGCAGGATGCCCGCGCTCCCAGTGCCTACACCTTTGAGCAATTACGTGTCTGTCCTTTTAGGACGTAAACTAACTACCCAGTAAGCGCTGAAAAACACACCTGTATTTCAAAATCCGTTATCGCTATTACTCTGATTATGATATATCGTTATATTGGGTAGAGGAGAGTAAGGTTTTTGTGCAGTGAGGCGGCTAAAGTGTAGAAGGACTTTGGCCGCTTCACCTGCAGTAGGTGAGGTAACTGATACGGAGGGGGTTCCCCAATGGCTAGCCACAGTCTCGAGAGTGCAGTGAAGGCTCTTGCGTTTGAGATTCCGTCTGCGCGTCGAAGGTACATCATAACGGCACTGCTCGTGTTCCTGACGTTTTGCATCACTCCAGCCCTGATGCAACCGGCCTTGAAAAGAGGACTGGGAAGCTTTTACTCTGACGGCTATCTCATGTTCCTCACTCTCGGTGTCACATGTCTGGTACTCATGTTCACGTTTGAATGGGCAAAATCGGCTGTTAATGCCGCCACAAGACGTCTACGACTCGAAGGGCTGGGAGAACCGATTGTCGGTATGGGGTACACAATCCTCCCTGTGCGGGTCGAAACCGTGACAACGACCGTCATTGATGGGGCTGAATGGGTGATCCTGACGGTGAGTCAGAAGGTAGGTAACTCGGAGCGATACTTCCTCAAAGCTACAGAGGAGGCGCTATCATCGATCGCTGCTCTGAAGATGCTCCAACCTGACGACCTCATCTGCCTCCAGCCAGGGGATGAGCGAGAAAAAGTGAATGGATGGAGACCGATTTGTTCATGGTCGTACGGCAAGGTGGTATTCGACTCGGAGAGGCGACGCCTCCGAGTTGTATCAGCGGCCGCGGCCTGATCGGAGCAGCATGCAGCGGCCCCGAGGAGCACCTCCTCCTCGGGGCCGCTAGCCGTGGTTCTTTGAATGTTACAGGCTCTTCTACCCGGCTAAGCCTAGAGCTAGAGTTCATTACCAAGGGTAATCCACTCTAAGGAGTGTTCACCATGTTACCATCAGAGCGTCTCAGTGGCAGCGCTATAGATAGCATAGTAAATAAAAACATCACATTTACTTGCCATTTGGGCGTGTCATCCATTTGGGAAAAGCCAGTTTCCTTAGGTCGAATGGCTCTGCAGAGCCAGATCTGTATAATAAGACGCAATTCCTAAGTAAACTGCAATAAAGGTTGCGATGGCGGGTATCTGAAATGGAAAGTCAAAAAAGCTTCCAAATAGAAATCCTGTAATTCCTGAAAGAAGTCCTATCAGGATGTATTTTCGCGGAGCTGGGATTACTTTTATGGCTCTTAAAGAATAACGAAAAAATAGAAATACTAATGCGAGAAGCGGTAATACACCTACTAGACCGACCTCTGCAATGATCTGCAACGGATCGGAGTGTAAATAGACAGGGTTAATTCCTGAAATCTCAGTTGACATGTAGCTCGGAAAGGCTGCAGCCCAGCCGCCTATGCCTACTCCAAAGAGCGGATGTGCGGCGATCATCTTAAATGTATCTGCATAAAGAACTGCTCGAATATCATCCGTAGTATACAAAAGGCCGTATTCAATACGAGCACCAACAAGCTCAGCACCTTTTTGATTGAGGAAAAGATAGAAAATAAATAACGCGAAAAGAAAGGCGAGTGGTCTTATGAATCTCGCTGCAAGTGTGAAAAACCGCTCAATGTTGAATGTCCTATTCCGTTCCCGATTTCTAGAATGTTTGCGGCTACGAGGAACGGCATTGATATTAAGATCTAACTCCGAACTCGCCTGCGTAGTTTTCGGCTTGCTAAGATAACTTAGGAAAACAAAGGTGAGCATTCCAATACTGGTAGCTAGCCAGGTGCCGCGAGACAGAGTCGCCGCTATGGTTAGTAAAATAAGTAGAGCCACTACAGCAAATATCCCTGCTCGAATTAGACTTAGATGCAAGGTCACGTTGGAGATAATAGTGGTCCAAGCGCGCCTTCTCCTCTTATTTCCTATATCCAAACTTGTTCGCTTTAAACCATCAGTGCTGGCGAGAAATCGCCCCAAAGTAAGGAATAATGCAGGTACGAGAAAGTAGCCTAAATGATTGGGGTTAACAAACGGCCAACGCGCACGCTCCGATATAAAAACAGAGTCAGGCTCGAACATCCAAAACAGCTTGCCGTTATCGTAGAACCAGTGGCTTAAAGCTACGAAGCAGATGAGTGAGGTGATAAAGATTGTAAGACTGATAAGGCTAATAGAATTGTTGCGTAATGATGCGCAATAAACCCGTGTCAGAGCAAATACTGCGAAGAACATTAATAATGATCTCAGCGCCGGAAGTAATGTATCAAAATTGATGATCTTAGTATGACTACCTAATATCGGATGAGCTGAAGAGATTAGAGAAAACACTATAATTTGCAGAATCAGATAGCCAAGAAAAAGGAGTGCGCAGCTTTTTACTCCTGCTAATAATTTCGCTTTATTATCAAATATGTTGCCTAGAGCAGGAGCCGCAAAAATAAAGAGCATTAAAATTAAAGAGAATGTAAGAATTTGGGCTGTAAGATAAACTCTTTGATGAACTGCGCCAAAGAGAATAGGCATGCTGAGCAATGTAAGCACGCCGCAGCTTTGAATCAATCGTGATAGCCAGTTAGGCAGCAAAGGCTTTTCGGGCAGTCTTGCATTTTTAATTCTCCAAGGAGCAGCATCCTGCTCTAAGACTAACTGTTCATATGCAACTTCATTTCTATCTGCTAAATTCATAAAGCTCCTTCGGCAAGTGTTTTGTGTAAAGTCATAGTTCTTTTGCGCAATGTATCGAGATCTGAGTCATTTTGAATCAAATAATCAGCAAGCTTCTCCTTCTGCGATGAGGGCAGTTGTGACCTTATTCGCCTTAACGCATCCTCCTTATCGCAACCATCCCGTTTAACGATGCGATCAACTAATACCTCTTCTGTTGCTGAAACAACCACTGTTTTTTCGATCTCAGGAAACTTATGTCTAGCTTCGAACAGAAGAGGTACCACATACACGATAATCGAATCTGCTTGACTGGATTTATACTCAGCAAGTCTTTTTTTGAAGAGGGAATTGATGAGGGGATGTAGGATTGATTCAACATGCTCCTTTGCAGCAGTATCAGAAAAAATGAGACTCCCCAACTTCTTTCTATTAAGTGCTCCGTCTTGATTTATAATAGAGTCTCCAAATTTAGACTGTAGAGACTTTAATGCATTGCTCCCTGGAGCTACAACCTCTCTTGCCAGCTCATCCGCATCAATAATTTTACAGCCTAAACTCTGTAGAATTTTTGCGACCTCACTTTTACCTGAGCCGATTGAGCCTGTAAGTCCTACAACCAAATGCCCTTTCATAGTAGTACCAACCTATGATACTACTATTCATATGGCAAATGAAGAAGATTCAAAAGAGCGAAGTAAGCCAGCAGTACGCGCAGAAGAGACGCGTGACGGTGGAAATAGTGGAGATGCTTTTAAGTCAGATCTTGATCGTCTCTTTAGCGACGTTAAGAAACGAGCGCAAGCAGCTAACCCTCGTCTTAGAACACAGCTAGCTGGCTCAATCCTTTTGGAGCTGACGGAGGATCAGAGTCGGTATTATATTGATGGTACAGAAGCGGCTCCAGCAATTGTACCACACTCCCCGGAGAAAGTCGCAGATTGTACAATCGCAATCTCTAAGAGGAATCTTTTTAAGGTTGCTGATGGTGAGCTTAATCCGCAGATAGCAATGTTATCAGATAAAGTTAAGGTAAGTGGTAAGCTTGGACTAGCTGTTTATTTTTTCAATCTATTAGACCCGCGTAGAGATGACTATTGAAGCTCGCGTGGCAGTAGTACCTCAAATATAGTCCCGTTAATCTTATCACTTCTAACCTCGACTTTACCGCCGAGTCCGTCAACTATAAGCTTAACAATATATAGCCCAAGACCGCTGCCGACTGTGCCGCTGCTGGTTGCGGCGCGTCGGTATCTTTCAAAAAGATGTGGTAGATCCTCAGCATCAATGACAACACCTGTATTTGTTATCGAGAGGATGGCGTTTGATCTATCTTTTTCATGAACACCGGTATGGATCAGTATTCTCTCAGATTTAGGAGTATATTTTAGTGCATTGCTAAAAAGGTTAGAGATTATACGCTCCAGATGAACCTTCTCGATCCGCAATCTAAGCTTCTCTTTACTAGGCTCAAATGCTAAAAGTGGATTGAACGGATCTTCGCGCCAAGTTGAGTCAATCACCGACCTGATAGTCTCATTTAGTTCGACGATTGTAGAGCTCTTTGGCAGGCCACGTAGGTCTAAATTTGTAAGGTGTTGATAGTTTCTTACTAGATCTACTGCTCTGGCAGCGGTGCCACGAATACGGGCGACCACATCGCGCTGCGCGGCATTGAATCCTGCACCTAGGGCGGTGTCTAGTAGAGTGTCTGCATATCCAAAGATTGCGCCTAATGGATTTTTAATGTCATGCGCTACTGTTGCCAGGAGCTCCTCTTTCTCCTCATAGGAAGTGGCATACGAGTCAGAAAAGCTAAAGGCCAAGAGCTGCTCGTCGCTATCCGGATCTCCGCTGCTCATATCTATCGGAACGACCGAGAGGCGCTTTCCCTGTAGCTTTCCGTAATCTAAGGAGATATCGAAAACCGTAAGTGCGGGATTAAGCCTAACCTCATTAAGCTTATTTTGCAGCTGTTGAGGCAGACACTCCTTTATGTCAAAATATTCAGCTGCCGCCTGATTTGCCCAAAGTATCTCTTTGCCCTTGATAAGCATAAGAGGATTTCTGCTATCAGATAAGGTATTAGTAATTTTTTCCATCTATTGCATCTTAAATTCGACCTACTATTATTACAATCATGGAATTTAATAGCCTTTCATGGCTCAATAACAACTCTCTGGAAGCTCTTAACCGGTTTAGAGGGAAGGATTTCACTGCTGACGAGAGTCTTCTCGATCTCTCAATGATTAATCCTGATATCCCACCGCCAAGGCTTGCGCTCGACAAGCTGACTGAGGCATCTCTAAATCCAACTAATCATCGTTACTCAAGCTCACGCGGCATTCGAAAACTTAGAGATGCATTTGCACAGAAGTACAGTAGCGCTTTTGCGGTAACACTGGATTCGGAAGAGGAGGTTCTAGTTACTCTTGGATGTAAGGATGCGTTTCGTTCAGCCTTAAAGATCTTTGCTCTGCATGGATTCTCTGCACTGCTTTTCACTCCGACCTATCCGGCCCATCTCTCGGCTGTCTTGCTCAATGGAATGAAACATAGTTTTTGTTCCTTCATTCGACCTAAAGAGGTTGGCAGTAAAGAGTTACGCCGTCCTAGCGAACCGGACTTTGAAGAGATAGAAAGAAAAATAAAAGAGCTTGGGCCATCTGTTATTATCTTAAACTTCCCCTCAAATCCAACAGGAGAGTTACCTCCTCAAGGTTTTTATCGAAAATTATTAGAGGTTGCCTCCCGTAACGGCAGTTTTATTCTTAATGACTTTACTTACGGTGAGATGGGATTTAAAGAGCAACCCGAAAGCTTACTCTCTTTATTTGATAACCCCGAGCTTCCATTGGCAGAGGTCTATAGTCTTTCTAAGGCCTACTCTGTACCTGGCTGGAGAGTAGGAGCGCTGCTCGGCAACAGAAAATTAGTTAGGACCGTAACTAAACTTAAATCACACCAGGATTACGGAGTATTTCTAGGAACACAGATAGCAGCTACTGCGCTCTTAAATGGAAAGTATGAGCGCTCTATAGTCAACACCTATCAACGTCGCATAAATTGCCTTAGTGTTGGCCTGCGTGACTTAGGATGGGCAATGGTTGAGCCGGCAGCTGGTGCTTCTTTATGGGCAAAGTTCCCGGAACGATATTTTAAATTAGGTTCGGTTGGTTTTGCAAAGAAGCTCATAGAGGAGGTGCATATTGCAGCGTTGCCAGGTATAGTATTCGGTAAAGACTTTGATCAATATATTAGATTTGCACTCGTAGTAGATGAGCGTTCTATACATGAGGTGCTTACGCGACTTGGAAGGTTAGCAGATGAAAATAGCAAAAGTAACTCGTAGTGAGGTAGGGGGATATATGACGGAAAAATCGATTCTTTACAAGGCAGCACTATTCAATATTTTATTATTTATACCTACATTTTCAGCACTTGCCGATTGCAGTGAAGCTGCAAAGCTTGTTAGGCAGGGGATAGCATTGGGTGACGGGTCTAAGCAGGAGGAGCAGTTCTATAGAGATGCTATAACTAGTTGTTCTTCTATTCCTGAGGCGCATTACAACTTAGGGTTAGTGCTGCTTAAGCAGAAGCAAAATGAGGAGTCCCTTAAGAGTCTTCAGGCTGCCACGGCTATCCGTGATGATGCGCGCTTCCGTATCGCTGCTGGCAATCTTCTGCTTGAACAAGACAAACCTGATCTCGCAAAAATAGAATACGAAAAAGCGCTTGAGTTAGATCCGAAAAATGTGTCAGCGCTGCAAGGTTTAAGTGTTATTTATGAAAGAAGCGGTGCCTTTGATAAAGCACTTGAATATCTAAATAAAGCCTCTGCGCTTGAGAGTAAAAATTCGATCACATTATTTAATCAGGCGGTTGTATATGAGAAGAGTAACCGTCTTGAGGCGGCGGTTTCGTCATATGAGAAGGTGCTTGAGATCGATTCAAAACATTTTCAGGCGGCGCTACATCTTGGACTTTGTTATCAGAATCTTGGACGAGTCGAGGAAAGTATCAAGGCATTGATGCAGGCTCAGCAGATTAACCCGCAAAGTGTCGAAGTCTATCGCGCGCTTGGGGTCTCGTATGAGAAGATCGAAGACTATGATCGAGCTGAGGACTCTCTGCGTAAGGCCTTGGCCGTTGACCCGGGAGATCTCTTAAGCAAGACAAATCTAGGAATAGTACTTGTGAACAAGAAGCAGGAGAGCTTAGCCCTGCCATATCTAGAAGATGTCATTAGATCAGATTCTTCAAACACTAAAGCCCTGACAGCCTTAGGCTGGGCAGCTATGGAGCTAGGAAAATATGAGAAGGCGGAGGAGACCTTGAAGAAGGCACTCGAGATCGACGCAACGAATGCACTTGCGCATAATAATTTAGGAGTGCTCTATCAGCGTACGCAGAGAACAGAGGAGGCTAAGAAAGAGTTCAAATCAGCTTTGCGTCTAGATCCGGAGCTAGAAGCCGCAAAGCAGAACGTACAGCAATTCGTAGGAAACTAAACTATTGAAATTCCCCGTGTTTATTTGAAAATATTTGGTAACCGTAACCGTTTACTGGGGGACACCAAGTTTAGTAAAGGCGCCTTTCTTGGTAAACAAATTTAGAAACCTAAGAATCAAACAGGTAATTAAGATTTGGCTCTTCACGGAAGTAAGTGGGTAAAAAGTAGTCAAAAAAGTCTTTTTACCCACTCGAAGGAGAGATGACCCTAATATTTTTTCCAGCAAAATCGCGGCCTTAAAAAAAAGATAACGGCTCACTCTGGACTATTAAAACATTTGGGATAGCGTGATTCTTAATTGCTAGGTAGCATAGGCTGAGTAGTAAGGTTTTATCTGTTTTACTCTTAAAGATTTTATTGATCCAAGGAGGCAGGTTTGGCGCGTCCAGCATTAAGATTAGTTGAAAGTACTCCCCATTATAGTAAGGAAGCTGAGCTTTTTGTATCTAATTCGGAAGAGAGTCACTCTTTGCATCAAGCTATCTCTTTCCCGGGTACATACCGTTCAGAGATATCTAATCACTTTATAAAAAAATACAGTAAGCCAGGGGATCGGGTACTCGATCCGTTCTGTGGAGCGGGCACCTCTATGCTAGAGGCTGTGCTGCTTGGGCGTGTCGCCTTGGCATCAGATATGAATCCTTTAGCAGTTAGAATTACGACTGCTAAGATCTTCCCGGCGGACCTAACAGAGGTGACTCTTAGGCTGCAGCAGCTCTCACTTAGAAGGCCAATCGATGCTAAGCTTTATCGAGGTTTTGAGCAGTTCTATGATCTTGATACTTTTCGCGAGCTCGTTAATTTACGATTAGCGCTTAATCAAAATTACGATCGAGTAGCACGTTTTGTAGAGCTTGTGACACTCTCCCTGTTGCACGGACATACCTCCGGATACTTTTCTGTTTATACATTTCCTCAAATCGCTCTTTCGGTAGCTGAGCAGCGGCAATTAAATGATCGCAGAGCTCAGACTCCGGATTATAGAGCGGTCGCACCGCGTATTATCCGCAAGACAGCTGCTATTCTGAGGGATGGACTCCCGTCCATTATTCGACAGCTGCAGTCAAAGGGCAGGATATTTGAATCTGACCCACGCGATCTAGGTTCGATTCCAGCAGGCTCTGTTAATCTTGTCGTAACCAAGCCGCCTTATCCATTTAGCCAGCTAGCGGAGGAGCTGTGGCTTAAGAATTGGTTCGCAGGGATAGGTGAGAATTCTCATGTTCGTGCGGCTCAAAGCTTCGATAGTATAGAGCAATGGCGGGAGTACATGAACGAAACGCTCTTGGAGCTAGCACGGGTCGTAGCCCCCGGAGGTCGAGCTTGTTTCCAGCTTAAAGAGGTTCGTGGTTCTGGGCAGACTCATTACTTGGATAGGGAGATTGTAGAGATAGTAACGCAGGGCCTCTCGGCTTATTGGGATGCTGAGTGCACTCTTATTAATACCGAAAAAATGCCAGCCTTAAAAGAATGTGAGGGGCAGCGCGACCAGAGGAAGGTTGCTGAGCGTATCCGTATTTTAGTGCTAAGACGCAGGTAGTGCCGAAAACTAAGTGTCAAAAGCTTTAGACTCATGCTACTTTACCAGGCATGAATGGAGATAAGGTAAAAAAGTTTATGCAATTAGCCGGGCAACCGCTTGGCAATGCCAATTCAGATTCGCCTCAGCTACGTAGTCTAGGGGCTCAACTTCTTCTATCTGAGGTGCTGGAATATATTATTCATGGACTCGGAGTGACACCTGAGATCGGGGGAGTTAGGATAGTAGAGCCGGAGAAGGTGCATTATCATCCAGATGCTCCGACTGACCGGTTAGAGATGTTGGATGGGTTATCGGATGTGGCCTATACGATGTACTGGAATATGCACGCTTTTGGCCTGCGCTTGGAGGAGGCCTTCGAACTTGTCTCTGATAATAATTTAGAAAAGTTTGTAAAACTCAAGCAGGGGAGTTTTGCAGCAGGGCCGATCGAGGCGCAACGCTGGCATTGCGAGCGCTCGGTTACTTGGCCAGCTGAAGTAGTTGAAGTGATATGCGTTGACGTTGCAGGTGAGCTTTATGCCGTGGGAAAGGATAAGAGCGGTAAGGTAAGAAAGCCATCTTCTTATGCAGCAGTTAAATTGGAGTCTTTAATCTAAGGGAATATTATTATGGAAAAAGCACAAGTCGGAATGGTTGGTCTTGCGGTCATGGGACAGAACTTAATCAGGAACGTAGAGAGTCGTGGCTATCGCTGTGCTGTCTATAATAGATCTTATGATGTCAGCGCAGCTTTTATGAAAAGTTTTGGAACAGGTAAATTTGTGGCTGCTAAAACCTTAGAAGAGTTAGTAGCTGCGCTTGAGCGCCCACGCAAGATCTTAATTATGGTAAAGGCAGGAGCGCCTGTGGATGGGGTAATAGATGGGCTTTTGCCGTTGCTGGAAAAAGGTGATGTGCTGATTGAAGGTGGAAATAGTTATTTCACAGATACTGCACGCAGACAGAAGAATTGCGCAGCTAAGGGGATTGAGTTCGTTGGTATGGGAGTCTCAGGAGGTGAGGAGGGTGCGCTCAAAGGACCAAGTTTGATGCCGGGTGGAGAGCGCGAGGCCTGCATGAAGATTATGCCGGTATTGCAAAAGATTGCAGCGCAGGCAGGTGGTGCCTGTGTCGATTATATGGGGCCAGAGGGAGCAGGGCACTTTGTAAAGATGATTCATAACGGTATTGAGTATGGTGATATGCAGCTTATTGCGGAGGCTTATGACTGCCTGCGTACAGTATTGGGTACCAAGCCACCCGAGCTTGGAGATATCTTTGAGAGCTGGAACAAGGGACCCTTATCGTCATTTTTGATCGAGATAACACAGAATATTTTTAGACGTAAGGATGATGAAGGCTCAGGATTTTTGGTCGACATGATTCTTGATAAGACCGGTCAAAAAGGAACCGGAAAGTGGACTTCGCAGATAGCTTTAGACCTAGCTGTGCCAATTCCTACTATCTTCGCAGCGGTTGATGCAAGAACTATCTCTGGACTTCGAGATCAGAGGGTCGCAGCCTCAAAGCTGTATCCGGCGCCGCAGACAAAGCCGTATAGTGGAGATAGGAGTAAGTTTATAGCAGCGGTACATGACGCGCTGTATTGCTCTAAGATCATGTCGTATGCACAGGGAATGTCGATCCTTAGTGCGGCATCTACTGCATACAGTTGGAATCTTGATCTAGGAGCTATCGCCTCGATCTGGCGCGGTGGTTGTATAATACGTGCCAAGTTCTTGGAGCTTATAAAACAGGCATACTCATCGGCTAATAAACCTGCAAATCTTATCTTTGATCCTACAATCAAAGAGGAGCTTAGCTCTAGGGTGCATAGTCTACGTGAGATAGTTTCCGTTGGATATCAGTACGGGCTACCGCTCTTTGCCTTTGGTGGTTCACTAAATTATTATGATGCCTACCGCACGGAGAATTTGCCGCTTAACCTTACGCAGGCACAGCGCGACTATTTTGGTGCGCACACTTATGAGCGACGGGATAAGTCAGGAGTATTTCATAGTAAGTGGTAGTATTGAGTAGTTACCTAAAAACGTATTAGCTCATTAAGTGTGGGTATTCTCTTTGTCCTAGTGCTCATCTTTTCCGACAAAAGACAAAGACTGGGACTAGGAGATTGCCCCCACTTAATGAGTAATTACCATAAATACAATCTAACCTCCTAATAATCCTATATATTTTTTATTACCATATGACGGTTTGAGTTGTTAGGTTAAAGGTGCTATGATTCTTACGTCTGTCGGTCCTCCCTGAATTTAAGTAGCCCAGTTCTTGGGGTATTTAATTCCGAACCATTGTGATGTTTTTTGGTTCTCTGGTCGTTTTACTGGGGTGATCGCGGTTGTATTTTTATGCTTACATCGGAACAGGTATGGAATACTGTTAACTCCATCGTAGAAGGGCAAGGTCTTAAACTCTTTGATCTGGAGGTGCCAAAAAGTAGTGGCGGAACACTGCGTGTTTTTATTTGGCGCGGAGAGCAGAAGATAAATATTAATCTGGATGATTGTGCCTCAGTAAGTCGTGCAATTAGAGAGATGGACGAGGAGGCAAACATGTTTCCGTCAGGCTGGGAGCTTGAGGTTTCATCTCCAGGGGTAAATCGAAGACTCTCCCGTTATGAGCATTTTAATACTGCGCTAGGCGAGAGACTGAAAGTGACAGTGGGCGAAGAAGGAAAGCCAGGATTTAAGACACATTTTGGCAAGTTACTTACAGCTAGCCCCGAGGTACTTGAGTTGGAGGATGAGGCTTGTGGAGCGATAATAATACCGTTTAGTCAGGTTCGTAAAGCTAGAATAGATTTTTTGTTTTAATGTATTAAGGAGAGATAACAAATGTCAGTAGGTGACTTAAATACCCTCTTAGGACAGATGGGTAAAGATAAGGGGATTGAAAAGAAGATTTTAATTGAAGCTGTTGAGTCTGCTGTTCTTTCGGCTGCACGAAAGCATTACGGACACAATTTAAACCTGGAAGCTACCTTCAATGAGGAGAGCGGAGAGGTAGAAGTTGTTCAATTTAAGACAGTAGTTGAGAGAGTAGAGGATCCTGATACTCAGATCGGAACCGAGGCAGCGCGTATCGAATATGATGCCGAGGCGATGGTTGGTGACGAGCTTGGTAAAAAGCTTGATACCTCTGTTTTAGGCAGAATCGCAGCGCAGACAGCTAAGCAGGTCATTATCCAAAAATTCAGAGATGCAGAGCGTGACGTGATATTCGATGAATACAAAGGCTCTAAGGGAGAGTTAATTAACGGTATAGTACAGCGCTACGATCGCGGTAATTTGATCGTAAACCTTGGTAGAACCGAGGCCGTTGTTCCAAAACGGGAACAGATCGCAAAGGAGAGGTACCGCCAAGGAGATCGTGTGCGTTGCATGATCTTGGATATAGATCGCTCAGCACGCGGACCACAGATCATCCTTACACGCAGTCATCCAGATTTTCTAAGAAAACTGTTCGAACTTGAGGTGCCTGAGATTCAGGAGAAGGTGATTGAGATAAAAGGTATTGCACGTGAGCCAGGAGAGCGCGCAAAAATTGCTGTGTATTCAAATGATAGCAGTGTGGACCCAGTAGGTGCATGTGTAGGCATTAAGGGATCCAGGGTTCAGGCTGTTGTGCAGGAGCTACGTGGTGAAAGAGTCGACATTATTCCATGGGTACCAGACGAGCCATCATTCGTAGCTCGCTCATTAGTACCGGCAGAGGTTTCACGTGTTGTAATGGATGAAGATGACCACTCCATGGAGGTAATTGTAAACGACGACCAGCTTTCATTGGCGATCGGTCGTCGCGGACAGAATGTCAAACTTGCTAGCAAGTTGACCGGGTGGCGAATCGATGTGCGCAGCGTAGCCGTTGCCGAAGAAGAATCGAAGCGTGCACGTTTGGCGCTCGAAGGAATTCCAGGTATCGAATTCACACATGCCGAGCTGTTATTTCAGGCTGGATTTAGAAGTGTAGAAGAAGTTGCTAATGCAAGCTTAGAGGAGTTGTGCGAGACAGAGGGTGTTGATCAGGCCGTAGCATCAACTATTTCAGCTGCAGCGAAGCAGTGGATTGTTGAGCAGGAGAAGGCGGTGATTAATGATGCCTCAGCTGTTTCTGACTTGGATAAGATTCTGATCGGACCAGATCTGAGAGGAAAGCTTCTCAAGGGCGGATATCGAACGATTCAGAGTTTGGTGCTTACAGACCCACAGGATCTTTTGAAGGTTGATGGGGTGCAGGCAACTGACCTAGACATTATTAAAGAAGCAACTGATGCTTTCCTTAGAAGCGCAGCTCCTCAGAAAGAGAAGTTTGGGAGAGCGCGTACATGAGCTCTCCTCCGCGGGAGCGATCCTGTTTAGTATGTCGAAAAAGGACTCAACAGGATGGGATGCTAAGGTTGGCTTGGAATGGTAACTTGGTCATAGATAAGGATTGTAAACTTATCGGACGAGGAGCCTATATACATGCAGATTGCAAAGGCCGGCTTAAACCTGAACAGGTTAGACGAGCACTTAGACTTAAAGAGGTGCCATGTTTGAGCGGACTATAGGCGAGGTAATTTGAAAGGGCGGACATTAGTCCGCCCAGATGAGAATTTAGGTTCTCATCTGGTTAAGTTAAAGAGACATATGACAAAGATTAGAATATACGAACTGGCGAAAGAGCTAGGCGTTGATAATAAAATAGTTATTAATAAGGCGATCGAGCTCGGCTTTCCCGGGAAGAGTTCGCACTCACACTCACTTGAGGCCGATGAGGCGGATCAGATTAGACGCGCGGTAATTCGTCAAGCCATAGGCAATGCGCCAGCAGAGGTTGTAAAAAGCAAGGTCACCGAGGAGGGCACATCAACGGTGGTTGAGCGTCGTAAGGGTAATATTATCCGCAGACGTCGAGAAGAGCCGGTAGCTGAGGCACCAGCGCAGGTAATAGAAGAGCCTCAGATAGCAGCTCCAGTAGAGGTAGTAGTTCCTCAGATTGAATCGGAGATAGAGCCGCAGGTTAAGTCGCAGGAGCAAGCAACAGAAGAGACAGCAGCTCCTATAGAGCAGGTCAGCACTGCTGTTGTTTCTGAGAGTCAGACGCCTAAGGCAGGGGAAGCAAAAAAAATAATTGGACCGAAGATACTAGGTAAGATAGATCTGCCTGTTAGACGATTGCCCAAAACTGAGGTTAAAGCAAAATCTTCTGAATCGGTTATTGTTGATCCTGAAGAGGAAAAGCTTAAATCAAAAGTTAAAAAGAGAAAGAAGGTTGAGTTTAGCCGTGGTCAGCTAGTTGACTATGAAGGGCGAGATAGGAAGGGTCGAGCAGGTGGCAAAGGGCGTGGTCGTGAGGAGGAACTCGACAAGAAGAATATTGAGGGAACAGCACCACGTGCTACCAAGAAAATTCTTAAAATCGCTGAATCAATCTCGGTGGGTGATCTTGCTAAGCAGATGAGTCTAAAAGCTGGGGATGTAATTTCCAAGCTTATGGAGCTCGGCATTATGGCTACCATTAACCACAGCCTTGATCAGGTTACAGCTCAGCTCGTGGTTGAAGAGTTGGGGTTCGAATTTGAGTCTTCATCCTTCGACGAAGCTCAGATGATTAAGGATGATTCAACAACTGAAACTGAGGATGTCGCTGCACTTAGGCCCCGTCCGCCGGTTGTCACTGTAATGGGACATGTTGACCATGGTAAGACCTCGCTACTTGATAATATCCGCAGTGCTGCTGTGGCTGCCAAAGAGGCAGGTGGTATCACTCAACATATCGGTGCATATACTGTAAAGGTCAAGGAACGATCGATTACCTTTATCGATACTCCAGGTCATGCGGCCTTTACCTCAATGCGTGCTCGCGGAGCACAGGTTACTGATATAGTTATTTTAGTTGTAGCTGCTGATGATGGTGTGATGCCTCAAACAGTAGAGGCGATTAACCATGCAAAAGCTGCTGGAGTGCCGATAATTGTAGCGATCAATAAGATGGATAAGCACGGTGCTCAGCCTGATAAAGTGAAGCAGAGATTGGTAGAGCAGGGGCTACAGCCCGAGGATTGGGGCGGAGATACTATGTATTTCCCGGTTTCAGCCTTAAAGGGAACCGGTGTACGTGAGTTATTAGAAGGTGTGCTGTTATTAGCAGATGTTAAGGAGCTTAAGGCTAATCCAGACAAGCGTGCGCGTGGAACTATTATCGAGGCGCGCCAGGATCGTGGACGCGGACGTGTATGTACAGTATTGGTACAGAGCGGAACGTTACGGGTGGGTGATATGTTTGTAACCGGCTCGGAGATGGGGCGTGTGCGATCGATGCAGGATCATATGGGCACCAAGCTGAAGGAGGCCGGACCATCAATGCCGGTTGAGATTACCGGTTTAGATGAGCTGCCGGGTGCGGGGGATGACTTCTTAGTCTTGGAGTCTGAGGATGCAATTAAGGATATCGTTTATAATCGTCAGCAGATAAAAGCTGCAAAGGAGCGCTCCCTTGCAGCAGGACCTATTAGCTTAGAGGAGTTTGCGCGTCGCGCTAACGATATGGCAGCGGCCGAACTTAATGTAATTATAAAGGCAGATGTGCATGGTTCCCTTGAGGCTGTAAAGCAGTCATTGGAACAGGTTTCTACACCTAAGGTGAAGGTTAAGGTGGTACATTTCGCCGTTGGTGGTATCACTGAGAGTGATATTCAGCTAGCGCTTGCTTCCAAAGCTATCGTGATCGGTTTTGGCGTGCGTGCTGAGAGTCGAGCACAGGAAGAAGCAGAGAGATTCGGCATACAGCTTAGATTCTATCGGATTATTTATGATGTGGTAGAGGATATTAAAAAAGCGATGGCGGGTCTACTTGAGCCGTTACGTGAGGAGGTTAAACTTGGCCGTGCAGAGGTACGTGAAACCTTTAGTATACCAAAGATGGGTGTAATAGCTGGCTGCTACGTTGCTGATGGACAGATTAAGAGAGGTGCATTTGTTAGATTACTACGTGACAGTCAGGTCGTGTACGAAGGTAAGATGGGAAGTCTTAGACGCTTCAAGGAAGATGTAAAAGAGGTCAATAGCGGATATGAATGCGGTATCGGCATTGAGCGCTTTAACGATATAAAGATAGGTGATCAGATCGAGGTATTTGAAGTTAAGGAGATTGCGCAAACATTGTAATCTAATGACTGGGAGTGCGGGCTTCCAGCCCGCAAACGAATTAAATGTTACTGCGTAGTGGGCAAGATGCCCTCGCTCCCAGTAAATTAAGCTTTATATTTTTTATCATGTCAACAAACCGTCGTGTTCATCAGGTAGCAGAGAGAATTAAAACCTTAATAGCTGCTGAGCTAGTGCGTGCGGCTGATCCTCGTTTTCTTCTAGTTACTATTACCTCAGCCTCAGTTACAGATGACCTACGCTTAGCGCGTGTCTATTGGATTGTCTCTGGAGATCAGGGACGCCGAGAGGAGATCGATGAAGCTTTTAGAGGAGCAGCAGGGTTATTTAAGAGGATCTTAGGAAAAGAGCTTAGGACCCGCTTTGTACCGGATCTAACATTCTATTATGACGACACCTTTGATGCTGTAACTCAGGTTGACGATCTATTCGCAAAAATTAAGAGACGGGATATTGAATTAGGCAAAATTGAAGAGACCGAAAAGGCAGGGGAAAATGAGCAGTAATCTTTCAATCACTGAGATCTCTAATGTCATTAGTAAGATTGATAAAGTTGTAGTCGCAGCCCATTATAACCCAGATGCTGATGCCTATGGATCTAGCTCTGCAATGGCAATGGCGCTTAGCTCAATTGGTAAAGATGTAGTTCTTTTCAATGAAACAGGATTAGTAGAGGGGTATGAGCATATTCCTGGTGTTGAAAAATTAGTATCGACTCTGCCGCTTAACTACACGAATATTATTTCACTCGATTGTGGCGGATTAAATAGATTAGGCGAGAGCTTTAGAAGTAAAGCTCATAAATTTGAGCGCATAGTGAATATCGACCACCACGTATCTAATGACCTTTTTGGTACACATAATCTAGTTCTTGGTGATGCAAGCTCAACATGTGAGATAGTATTTAACATTCTCAAGCAGCTAAAAATTACGATTAGCAAAGAGATAGCGACAGCTTTATTTACTGGAATATCTGCTGATACTGGGTCCTTTGCCTACTCTTCTACACGCGCATCGACCTTTGCGATTGCCGAGGAGTTAGTAAAATTAGGGGCCTCCCCAGCTGAGATCGCAGTAAATCTCTATCAGAGTAATTCACTGCCAACAATTATGTTACAGTCCGAAGCCTTAAGTAAACTAAAACTGCATTGTAACGGCGCGTTAGTAGAGATCCTAGTAGATGATGAGATGTATAAACGACATCACGCCACATCAGAAAATACAGAAGGCATAGTAGATCGTGCCCGCTCCATAAAAGGGGTCCGAGTTGCACTTTTCATATACCGCGAGGATGGGCTTTGGAAGATTAGTCTTAGATCTAAAGATCCGGCTGTTGATCTCTCCAAAGTAGCGGCAACTTTTGGAGGCGGTGGACATCGCGCTGCAGCTGCTTTTAGGTGGAAGAAAGACTTAGAGGAGCTTAGGCCAAAAATATTAGATGCGTTGGAGAATGCTCTGCTAGTTAAATGATAGCGTTTCGCTAAATAAGCATACTGGGACCGCGGGCTTTCAGTCCGCTTAGTGGTGACAGCTCATTTGTTTGGTGGGCAAGATGCCGCGCTCCCAGTGGAAAACAATTTATGTTTTAGTGCGCTTGCCATAACGAGCTTTATTTTTCCGCTTATACCCTCTACCAATTAAGTTAAATCTGCGCTATAAATTTTCCTTACGCGGGGGTGGTGGAATTGGCAGACACGCCAGACTTAGGATCTGGTGCCGCAAGGCTTGGGGGTTCAAGTCCCCCCTTCCGCATTTTTAAGTTAGTCCGTTATACAGTTTCCTCAGTTTGCTTTTAAAGCAGTTCTATTATATACTCACGGGTAGGTGGTCGAGAGCTAAACAGATAAATCCGTCCGATTGATTACTATCTTCGGCTTTATCCGTTCAACTTCTTTCCAGCCATACTTATAATATCAGATATTTTGTAATCATATTGGGAGATCTACGATGCGTTTCTCTATTATGCTTGGAGAAGAGGAGTCTCTGCCGAGTAAGCCGACAGATTCGGTTCAGCAGCATGAGGCCTTCAATCGTCATGACTTTACTGCGATTGAGAGTATTATTGGGTATCAGTTCAAGGATAAGACCTGGCTAGAGCGAGCTTTTACACACCGTTCTGCGCCTTCTAGTAAGATAGCAGAAGGCGGTAATGATTATGAAAGGCTAGAGTTTTTAGGTGATGCAGTACTTGATCTTGCAATTGCGGATCTTCTGCTTAGCAATCATCTGCAAGCCAAAGAAGGAGATCTCTCCAAGATGCGAGCAGCACTTGTTAATACAGCTTCACTTGCTGACATAGCAAAAACATTAGGCTTAGGATCCTATATTAGACTTAGCCGTGGTGAGCTAACAGCAGGGGGTGCTGAGCGTCCGTCGATCTTGGCTGATGTATTTGAAGCGCTAATGGGAGCAATTTATAGAGAGGCCGGTTTCGATGCTGCTATGAGTTGTGTTAAGAGGCTTTTTGCCAATCGTGTCTCTGATGTAAATCCCCGTGATCCAAAGACAGAGCTTCAGGAAATTTTACATGCAACCGGAAGTGAGCCGCCAACATATCTTTTGGAATGTGTGGAGGGGCCAGAACATGCACCAGCATTTGTATCTGTTGTTCAGGTTGATGGCCAAATAGTTGGACGCGGACGCGGCAACACAAAGAAAGCCTCGCAGCAGATGGCCGCCGAAGAGGCTCTTAAGAGGCTTCGCGGTGGTGATGAGATAGATCAGCAGATTTTAAATAATATGAGTAGGGGCGTGTAGTCTAAGTGTTTAACTGGGACCGTGGGCTATCAGCCCGCAAACGAATTAGCTGTCACCACTAAGCGGGCTGGAAGCCCGCGGTCGCAGTGATGATTTATGCAGGGATGAAGTAATTTATGTCAGGACGTACACCGATAGTAGCAATTATAGGCCGCACAAATGTGGGTAAATCCACACTTTTCAACGCTATAACTGCACGCAGAAAAGCAGTTGTAGAGGATCAGCCTGGTGTTACCCGCGATAGAAACTACGCCTTTGTAACCCGTTTTGGCCAGCCATTTACTCTGATTGACACAGGTGGACTAGTAGGGGAGGAGCAACGTGCTCTTTCAAAAGCAGTTAGGGACCAGGCTGAGGTGGCAGTTAATGAGGCAGATGTTGTAATTGCACTTTTTGATGGTATTCAGGGGCTCCATCCGCACGATGCCGAAGTGGTAGATCTCTTAAGACGATCAAAAAAAGAAGTTATTTGGGTAATAAATAAATGTGAAAGCCCCAAGACGACTATTTCATCCGCTGAATTCTATTCATTAGGTGTTTCAGATCTGCATTTTGTAAGTGCGGCACATAAGCGCGGCATCAAAGAGTTAGCTAAACTTCTAAATGAGAAATTTGAGAGTCTAGGATTTGAGCCCACAAGTCTTGAACGTACAGAAAGAGGGATTAGAGTTGCAGTGCTTGGCAGGCCAAATGTTGGCAAATCAACACTTATAAATAAGATATTGGGTGAGGAACGGCTCGTCACTTCGCCTATAGCAGGAACTACAACGGATAGCATCGACATAGTACTTAAACGGGATGGTAGGCATTTTACTATAGTAGATACGGCTGGCTTGAGAAAGCGCGGAAAAGTAGATGCGGCGACCGTAGAGCGCTTTGCTAATTTGCGTGCTCTTAAAACCTTAGCTGGTAGTGACGTTGCTGTATTGGTGCTGGATGCGTCTGAGGAGGGAACTCCAACTGAGCAGGAGCTTAAGATTGTCAGTATTGCACATGAACGCGGGAAAGGGATCGTAGTAGTAGTTAACAAATGGGACGCAATTGAAAAAGATGATAAAACTGCTAAATATTTTAAGGAGCATATTAAGTCCCGACTAGGGTTTGCTTCCTATGCCTCAGTTCTTTTCGTTTCAGCTAAAATGGGAACACGCTGCCCGAGCGTATTAAAAGAGGTAAATCGCGTTTACGAAAATGCTGCTACAAAGGTTAAAACTCCTGACATCAATAGAATTTTGAGTAAGGCTTTTGAGATGAACCCGCCCCCAATATACCGTGGCGCGCCTGTAAAACTTAATTATGTGACACAGATAGATGTGCAGCCACCAACATTTGTGCTCTTTCTTAATAATCCTAATAGGATCTCACCTTCATATGAACGGTATCTGAAGCGAGAGCTAAGAGAGCACTATGGATTTGAGGGCAGTGATATTAAATTTGTTTTCAAAAAGAAACCCGGGAAGCAGATGCGATTTTTGCCGCATAGTGGGGAGTAGGGGTTACTAGACAGTCTTCACATTACCTCTAACAATTGTTGCTCCTGTCCTTGGTAGGAATCTTTTGTAATCTGTCCTCTATAGTGGGAAATAAAGATAATTGAAGATCGCTATGATGTTGCCCCAAGTTCGCATAATAACCTGCTACGGCGACGCGATAGGTATCGCTCTGCCCCAGGATTTTTCAAGCTCGTTGGCGATGTCCAGACGAAAGTGATCTTGAGAGACAGCAAAGTGAAGCACCTTTACTTCTTAGAAAATTTAAGATAATGAAGGAAGAAAGCGCTGGCAGCGGCGCGCTCTGAATCTTCGTATAATAAATAAATATTGATTGCTGTATAGGGCAGATTTTGAAACCTTTATCAATTGCTGTAGTTGGATTTGGAACAGCTGGCGGAGCGGCATCAATCTTACTTCACGATCTTGGTCATAAAATTACTCTATTTGAACAAGCTCACTCTCTTGGTCCGATTGGTGCAGGTGTTTTGTTGCAACCTTCGGGGCAGATGATTCTTCAAAAAATGGGACTGCTTTCCTATGTGACCCGAGATGCCGCACCGATTCGTTACATTAGGGCATTTAAACATTCAAGAAAAATACTTGCGGAGTTTGATTTTAATGAGCTCGGAGCCGGATGTAGAATCTTTGGCCTACATCGAAACGATCTCTTTTCCGTGCTTCACCGTGAAATTGAGAAGAGAAGTGTCTCCCTAGTTCTTGGAAAAAAGATTGAAAGAGCTGTGCAGGTTCAAGATAGGATGGAGATCTTGGATTCAACTGGCTCGAGTCATGGAGAATTTGATTTTGTAATCGCTGCGGACGGGGCAAATTCGGCATTAAGAGATAATTCTAATATATCAATTCGAAAATATATCTATCCACACGGGGCACTTTGGTTGAATGGGCATTTAGACTACGATTTGGATTCTCTCTTACAGTGGACAAAAGGAACGGAGCTGCTTTCTGGGATCCTTCCGACTGGGAAAGGGCGAGGTTCTCTATTTTGGTCCATGACAAAGGCCGAATACCCTGTTGTGTTAGAGTCAGGATTCTCAGTCTGGAAAGATAATGCTCTTTACCAAGTTCCCGAAGTGGCCTCAATTCTCGAACCGATAAAAAGCCTAGAGGACTTTAAGTTTATAACCTACTCACATGTTGCACTTAGCTCCTGTTACAGTTCCGGAATATTATTTATCGGTGATGCTGCACATGCAATGTCACCTCACACAGGGCAGGGGATCAATCTTGCATTATTCGACGCTTACGAACTGGCAAAAGTAATGTCGAGCGCGCACAATATTAATGAAGCGTGCTTTGTTTACTCCAGGCGTAGAAAATCTCATATTAGATTTTACTCTTTATTAACCGCAACTCTATCGCCGTTATTTCAATCACCAGGAATCTTCAAAGGTCTATTACGAGACTTGACCTTGCCTTGGCTTCATCAACTTCCCTTGATAGACAAATATATGCTTAAGTCTGTTTCTGGGTTAAAGAAAGGTGTGTTTGGATGCTACTCTGATTTTGAAATTTAAAGCATTAAGGATGACACGGTAACTATTATGGCTCTGTTTGGTGAGGAGATCAAGAAAAATATAACCGTCACTTTTTTTCTGAGCGGTAAGAATCGAAGAGTAAAAGTTCTGTTTACTCAAAAAAAAGTTCTAACAGCTTCCTACAGTAATAGACAGTAGGTATCATAAACAACACAATAATACCACCTAAGATAGTGTTTCTATTGTTTTTATTTCACAGCCGTTTGTAATGCAATTAGTAATCATGCCGACTTTTGTATACATAATCTTCTTATTTTATTAGGGGTAATTTTATGATTGATAGGTTTTGTAAATTTAGAAAAGCTGCTATTGTCTGCTCAGTAGCGATAGTCAGTTGTGCATTTAATTGTTGGGCGCAAGGAGCTGGTGGAGCTATGCCAACACCTATTCCGAACTTTGTAGGTAATTCACCCGTTCCAGTGTACAGAAATGATGATCCGACTAAGCCTGTAATTTTCTATAAATATGAAAATGTTCCATACGGACAAGGTCTCAAGGATGCTTCTGATTCCACTGGATCAGCCTCAACTAAGGCATCAGAGCAAAAATTTGATCTTTACCTTCCTAGTGACTATGACACGCGGACTAATATTCCAATAGTTGCATACTTTCATGGAGGGGGATTGAACAGTGACTCTAAAGATCTGCCAATGGCAAGCTTTGATGATGTGGGTTCATTAATGCTAATTGGATGTCGCAACCCTAGCAGTGCAGGAACTAAATTTAATTGTACAAATCCTTTAATACCTGCTTATGACGGGTTGTTGAGGAGGAGTGGTAGTAGTGCTAACAGTGTGATAGTCGCCTCGTTTAACTATGGTTTTTACGATCAGTTTCGTAAGAATAGCGCCGGAGTTTGGACTAAAAACATCTATGATCACGATACAGCGTTAAATCATCGTTCGGTTATGGAGAACGATGCGTTGTTGGCTATCGAAGCATTGAGAAACAATGCTCCACTATTCAAAGGAGACCCAGATAGAATTATTACCTGGGGTTATTCATCAGGGGGTCTATTAGCAACCTTAACTGCTTTGACCGATGGCACAGGTGTGCGTTGTATAGTTAATGAACAGGGCCAGCTAGGTGCAAATCCGCTAGATGAATTAGTAACTAACAGCCCTGATGCGCGTGAAGTTCGAACTGGTGGTGCACTAGATACATGTACCGATCCTGCAGATTATAAAAAGGCCCATGCAATTTTTGGAATGGATAAGATTGGTGATGGAACCTCACAAAGTCATCTGTTTTATACCGATCTGGATAATAACGGATTCCTATGTCCGATTGTTTCCTCCGGTGTAACGAGATGGGAGGCTCAGGTAATGAATACTCCTAGCTTAAAGAGATCCTACCTTGGAATGTCAGTCAACGTGCGATCAAATCAAACAACTTTAACTGCACAAGGTGTTGACCCTTCGCTATTATTGAATCCGACTGGTCGAAAAATGTTTAGTGTACATAAGACTTCATTTTTTGATGGTGAGCAGTCAAAGCATAGGCATGAGGTTTCCACTCTAATGTTCAGAGGCGAGCGTCAGGAGGAGACTTGTGATATCAAAGGAGGTTCAGCTAGTTTATGTTCAAATAGTCCGTATAATTTCCTTTGTACTACACCTAGTAATTCGCTACAGGGTCAAGGCCTTGTCCTAGAGGAGCGTTTCGGCGAACTATGCACTGGTACCAGTGAGTGTTCTTGTTATGATGGGATCCCCGACAATGACTCTACAGATGGTGTTGACTCCGTTCAGAATTGTAGAAATCCGATTACCACATCAACTGTAGCCAATGAGGGGTATGTATGGGGTGCCAACGCGTTTAATGCCGCTGTCCAGTTTGTTAGGACTAATGCATTTGATTCGGCTGGGCCTTGTAAGTGGTAGTAATTCACTATAATTGAAGTTTGAGATGTGGGGCACGTGAGTGCTCCATTTTTTTCAAAGTATTCCTAAAAGCTAATAAAACATCGTAGTAAAGATACTTATTACATCAGAAGGAATAGTTAAAAATACCGTTGGTATTATATTTGCTCTGAACGTATATTATCGTATGTTAGCCTACTCAGGGCAAAAGCAATGCATAATAAAAATATATTAGTATCTATATTATTAACAATATTCTTAAGTGCCTCATCAACTTCTTTTGCTGATGGGAGCGACATTTTTTACGAGATGAGTTCAGTCTATACCAGAAAGATGCCATCTCCAGCGATAATTGGCGTCTCTCCATATATCGTACCTCCTGCACTTGCGCAGAACGCGATAATTTATGATCAGATTTATAATGTCACAAATGACGACTATGATTATCGCCTGCTTTATATTGATTCAGTCAACGATCAGATAAATAGTACTATAGTTGTTAATGATTTTGGTGGTGAAAGCCCTGCTGAAATAGAGGTCAGTCCTCTAGGTGGGAGTGGGGTAATGTTCAACTATGATCTCAATGATATATTGTTTACTAAAGATTCAGGGCTAACATGGTTTGAAATCCTCCTTCCAACATCAAGTACACACACACTTATTGAGCCTGCCCTTAATTATTTTAACTTTGATATTGCTACTTTCGATAGTACAGGCAATCTGCAAGTTTTCTATTACTCCCATAAAACTAGTGGCAGCACAAAATATTGGCAGGCAAACCGCGCAGTTTTTGACAATCTCGGCAATTTGCTAACACATGAAATCTTAGCAACTCAGGATAGTGACTTTACGCAACCCTTAATAGTCGAAGTGACTAGAAGTTATGATAAAGTTTTTGCTTTAATGCGTCCATCTGACACCTGGACCGATGCTGCAGGCACAGCTTACAAATTTATTCCAAAAATCTATGTTTATGAGGATTCTACGCAGATTTTAACTGAATCAACACATATTGGCACCTTCCCCTCAGACCCAGATGCACTTTATTATAATAAATTGATGGCGTCGGGCCAACATTCTACAAGTAATAACTTGACAACTGATGGCCAGGCACTGTTTACCCTTACTAGAACTACCGATAGTGCTGATTCCCTTGGTCCAAAGGAGGATGAGGAGATTAGAAGATTTGTATACAATAGTACCGATCAATTTTTCCCTGATCACGGCTCCGCACTAGGCACTATGCCTCTTTGCGACTTAAAGCAGCTACCAGCTTTTAGAATTAGCACCTTGATGACACGCACTAATAGTACAGATTACGATGGTTGGATAGAACACTTTGCCGCTTCATGGAATGCGACTACCTCAACTTTAGAGGTAGATATTATGTACCAGACCCCTGATGATTTTGAGTTTTCTAACCAAGCTCCTCTTGAGTTTAAGGTTGCTCGGATTACTGATCCCAATAGTAGTAGTCCAAGCTATGTAATAGATCGATCAAGAAACGACATAGACTGTGCAGGGTTACAGGGAAAGAAGAATCCGGTTTTTTGCTTGATCTTTTCGAATAGTTTTAACAGTTCAATGGTATCTCTTGAAGGTAGTGTAGCTTCTTCGTTTAGCCAATATTTATATTTTTTCAATACCGGATTGGCAGCTAATCTTTTTGTTATAGATGTTTCTTAGCTCCTAGTCTGGCTGCATATTGGAACTAATTGTTAATGCGAACAATCGATATTGTCCAATAAATAGTCCCAATAAATAGTCCCAATAAATAGTCTCAGTGACGACGATAATTATAAATGAGTTGAAGTGAAATAGTGTAAGAGGCTGATATTATTGTCTGATAGATAGTAAGGCTAGTGAAGGAATAAGGGTGATAAGCAACAAACAGAGATGTTCTCCGAATACATAGATATAAGGAGAAATCTATGGGCTATCACCCAAGAATTGAGAGTGAGAAGTTTGCATCATTTTTGACTACCAGAACTAGGAACTCAGAGCTCTGGTTTATCAACAACAAGCCGTTAGAGATGGCGGTGTTAGGATATGCCGCAAAGTATGCCGAACGTTATGAAGTAAAGCTATACGCCTTGGCTATAGAGGGGAATCATACCCAAGGCCCAGCACATTTTCCAAAGTGCAATCGATCACACTTTATGAGAGATCTAAACTCGTCCATAGCACGAGCCGTGAAGCGCCTTACTCCGGAGTATCCTGGAGGCAGATTATGGGGACGACGATACTCCGCCGAATTTATGCCTGGGGAGGAAGATATTGAAGATCGCTTCTTCTACACAGTATTGCAGCCTGTGCAGGATGGTCTTGTGGAGAAGATATCTGAGTACCCCGGATATAACTGTTTTCATGATGCTATTCATGGGATTAAGCGAAAGTTTAAGGTACTAAAAATTGGTGCGTATAATGACGCTAAACGCTTTAATCCACAGATTCCCATTAAAGATTACATTGATACGGTGACGTTAGAATATGCAAGACTTCCAGGTTACGAAGATCTGACACAAAGTGAATATGCTAAATTGATGCAAAAAAAGTTTGAGGAGCGTCGGGTTAAAATTGTTGCTGAGCGTTATAAAGCTGGCAAGGGTTTTGCTGGTAAGGAGAATTTGCTAAAGACCGAGCGCGGAGCCAAGCCTAAGAGTACAAAAACATCCACCTCTACTAGCCATCGCCCACGGGTTCTTTCTGTATGCCCTAAACGCTTACAGGCATGTAAACTTTGGTACTTTAAAATTTATTTCGATTATAGGGATGCTTCAAAGCGTTATCGCGAAGGGAAGGATGAGGTAATCTTTCCGGATGGTACATATAAACCTTACCGATCTCTCAATCCTTTTTGGAGTGATGGGGCACCGCCTAAGACATAATTCAAAATCTCAGCGCCACTGATTAGCCTGATCGGCAACATGAAATCTAAATTGACGACTTCTCAGGCTCGCCTGGTGTGGGTGTATGCGTTCATCTAAAAATCTACAGGTATAACCAGTATTGATCCTGAAATTAACACCTTGCTAGCAACTTATTAAGACAAATACTGATAATTTATCGGTTGCACTATTTTTCGCATCACCAAATACTTACTCAATCGATCGTTGTTATCGGTGTCACTGAGAAAATATTAGGAAGAAAATATTAGGAAAATATTAGGGGGGAAGGAAAATATTAGGGAGCGGCATAGTTGTTTGTTAATTCACTCTTCTGAAGCCTTTTCCCACTGCCTTGCCACAACAGCACACATCTGCTATTAGATCGCCATGAGAGATTCAGTTTTAATTCTAGATTTTGGCTCACAATTCACCCAACTTATTACACGCCGCATTCGCGAGCTAGGACTTTTTAGTGAGATAAAGCCCTGTCATATCTCCCCTGATTCAGTTGATACCTCCAAGATCCAGGCACTTATCCTGTCCGGAGGACCTGCCGGTGTAACCGATAGTGATGCACCGAAATTCGATCGTCGTTGGTTAGAGCTCGGATTACCTACGCTTGGGGTATGTTACGGTATGCAGTTAATCTCCCATATCTTTGGAGCAAAGCTTGGTAAGGGAGCAGCGCGGGAATACGGACGCGCAACTCTAGAAATAAAAGACAACACAGATCTTTTTAGCTCCTTTGATTTAGGTGAGAAAACCACAGTCTGGATGAGTCACGGAGATCATGTCGAAACGGTAGCACCTGGATTTACATTATTAGCAAGCTCTAAGAACTGTGAGGTTACTGCTATCGCAGATCGTGAGCGTAAGATCTATGCAGTGTTGTTCCACCCGGAAGTAGTGCATACGGCTCGCGGCACTGACTTACTTTCCAATTTTATATTCAAGATAGCTAAGCTTAAAAAGAACTGGAGCTCGGAAGGGTTTATAGCAGATAGCGTGGAGAGGATACGCAATGCTGTTGGTTCTACTAATGTAATCTGCGGCTTGAGTGGTGGTGTAGATTCAAGCGTCGCAGCAGCCTTAGTTTCCAAGGCCATTGGTAATCAATTACACTGTCTATTTATAGATAATGGATTGCTGCGTAAACATGAGGCTCAGGAGGTAATGGATAGACTGGGTAGCTCAGGACTAGGGCTAAACGTTAAATTAATTGATGCTTCGAGTAGGTTTCTTAGTGAGCTAAAAGGGGTCACTGATCCTGAGAAAAAGCGTAAGATTATCGGACGGGTTTTTATTGAGGTCTTTGATGAAGAGGCCCATAAAATTTCAAATGTTACACATCTTGTTCAAGGCACGCTATATCCCGATGTGGTTGAAAGCATGTCGGTGCGCGGCGGACCATCAACAACAATCAAAACTCACCATAATGTAGGCGGCCTGCCAGAGAAAATGAAGTTAAAATTGATAGAACCTTTCCGAGAACTTTTCAAAGATGAAGTACGACGACTCGGTGCCGAATTAGGTATCAGTGATGATATTCTTTATCGTCATCCTTTTCCTGGGCCAGGTTTGGCAGTGCGTGTTCTAGGAGACATAACGCCAGAACGACTAAAAATTACCCGTGATGCTGATGCTATATTCATTGAGGAGCTCCGCGCCGAGGGACTCTATCGCAGTATCTGGCAGGCCTTTGCTGCTTTACTGCCAGTTCAGTCCGTAGGAGTGATGGGGGATGGTAGAACCTATGAGCAGGTAGCTGCGCTGCGAGCAGTTTATTCTGAAGACGGAATGACCGCCGATTGGGTGGATCTTCCTGTCGCCCTCCTAAAGCGTGTTAGCAGTCGCATCATTAATGAGGTCAAAGGGATTAACAGGGTAGTATATGATATTTCAAGCAAGCCGCCCTCCACTATAGAATGGGAATAGAAAGCTGGACAAAATCCATAACGCATAACGGAGAGACAATAGAGATTACCTTTATTAGACGCCCTTTTAGAGAGGGGCTAGAGGCTATTGCGCGCTTTAGAGGGAAGGAGGTGCGCATTGCTGAGTTGGGTTTAGGGGAGAATGCCTTGATTGAAAGAATTATTAAGGAACTGAGTTGATTAAGCAAAAGTTACATTAATCATAAGACTGGGACCGCGGGCTTCCAGCCCGCTACGAAATACTATCAAATGAGTCTGCGGGCAGGATGCCCGCGGTCCCAGTTCTACAGGTTTTGAGGTGCAAATAAGCTAATTTCATAATCTTCCCTATCGAGTTTAAGCTTGAGGTGTAATATAATACAAGTGATATGCGCATCATCTCCTTATCTCCATTTATCACCGAAACAATCTTTACCCTAGGCCTTGAAACTTCCCTAGTTGGCATTAGTCATGATGTAGAATACCCCAAAGGTGTGGAGAAGATTAAATGGATTACGGTCGATCGTAATGCTGCGCCAACATGGAAGAAGAGAGACACACTGCTAGAGACAAAGCTTGCAAGCGGATTAGTGGATCTAGACTTAATGGCATCACTTAAGCCAGATATAATACTTACATCGCTGGATCCAACTGATGGTGGTGCTCTACTTAACCAGCTTCGCAATAATCTGTCCTCGATATTTGAGACAGTCCCCAAATTATTATCCTTCTTCCCTACTAATTTAGATAAGATTTATGAGAGTTTTGCACGGCTGGGGAAGGAGCTAGGTGCGGCTACTCAAGGCCATGAGTTGGCCTCACGGGTACGCGCTCAGTTTATGGATTGGGCAGATAACTTTTATGATCGTACAAAGAATAAGAAAGTATCATTTATAGGTGGATACAATCCGCTCTTATTATCCGGACTTTGGATCCCTGACATGATTAAAACAGCCTCAGCCGTAAGTCACAATCCAAACTCAGGCGAGGGTGCACTAGCTATCGGATGGGAGGACCTTGTTAGTTTTAAACCTGATGTAATTATTTTTGCCCCTCATAACAGAGACCTCACCGGTTCTATGAAGCTGTTAGGAGAGTTAGAGAAGTTGCCGCAATGGGAGCAGGTTCCTGCGGTGAAACGAGGAGAGTTCTTTTTTGTAGATGGGAGGCTTTTTATCTCTCCTGGACCACGAATAATAGAGGCTATGTCTATAATCGAATCAGCGATAGCTGGAATTGATAGTGGTTATATAAGTGCAAGGGGCTCCTTTCAGCGGCTTAGATATGTTGAGTTGCATCGGCATAAGTTGTAAAAGATAAGTATATGTCTACACGCGCAACCTGGCTACAAACGCCACTTAACGATACCGCGTCATTAGAGCGCTTAACTGCAGAGCGTCTAAAGTCACGATTTCATTCCGGCTCCATTAATCTTGAGGAATACAACTCAGTTACTGAGATGAAGCGTACTTTATTTAGTGGAGCATTAAAGCTTGGTCCGCAGGAGCTTGAGAATCTTAGAAAATTATGTCAGCTCTGGGATATTGATATAAGGCCGGTAGAAGTTACCTCACACCGCAAATTTATCGGACCATTTATAGTACTAGGCAAAAAGATAATCTATCCGATCTTAAGAGTTCTATTAAAGGATCTCCTGCGCCAACAGCGGGAATTTAATGCGACTAGCTTAAGTATGATTGCTTATCTTATAAAAGATAAAAACGCCCAGTAAGGAAACATATATTTTTCCTAACCTCCTAATTGAAGATTATTTTTGCCTCTGTTCGTTTCTGGATCTCATCTTTTTGGATACCTGGTGCTAGTGCTCCTCCAAATAAGTTTTTTCACGTCTAGCATCACATCGTTGCCCCACCTTGTCACGCTTCTCAGTCGGAAAATCCTCGCAATACTCCAGTATTGCTGCGGATTTCCTCCTTCCGAGGCGTGCCAATCTGGGGCAACGCTGCGCGCTATACGTGAAAAAACTTATTTGGCGAAGCACTAGTTCGATCAGCTTTAATCCTCCAGCAACTACTTTGCGAGATCTCCATCTTTGCATTCAGCCCAAAAAATTCTCACCCAAAAGATTTTCCCCAAAAAACTTTCTCAGTGACAACGCTTACGGTTGTTATAGTTGAGTTGATTTCAAAGCAGCAGAAAATATGAATTACTTCAGGGAATAAGGTCAAATCTAGTCGCCAATATCTTACGTGCTTTAGAGAAAAATATGCTTTGAAGGCATATTTTAAGGCAAACATAGCTCGCTAACTGGCTTAATACTTAGCGCTAATATTCTGTATATATTGGGTTTTTAGTCACCAGCTTAAGTGATTTAAAATCTACAACTTTTATTAGGAGGTTCGCAATGTCAGTGAGACAAGGTGCTAGGGTGCTAGGTGCTACGAAATATTAGTATAAAATTCCAAATAATACCTATGAACCATATTGTGCAATTCCCATGACCTTACTTTAGAGAGATTTTTATCTAATTTAATTAAAAGCTAAATTTTAGGTAACTCATCTTCTCATTTTTATAATAACAATATTAACGGTCGCTTGTTATAGAAAAACATTTGACCAATTTATTATTCTAGAGGTTTTATATGCGTAATTTACTTTGTCTTGCTCTTTCAATAGCAGTTGTACTACCAATAGTTGCATCTGCTCAAATAGCACCTGGGTTTAATATTAAGCGACTTGAAAAGCGGCTGCAGACAGATGGTTTTATCAATGGTAAAAATTGTTATTGGCGCTTGACCAATGAAGTGAGAGTCTCAGCCGGTGCTAACGACCTCAAAATTATTCATAATATTTCATGCAATAGTGGCGATCTGTTCTATAGTAGTAATTTCTATCAAACAAGAGGAGGATCACTGAAAATTCTAGATGGAGGCGGCGATTTTACTGGTTCAGGTTATTTACCTGAGGGTAAAAACCATACTATATATGTAACTAATTTGGATCCTAGTAACGATGGGTATTTAGAATTTTCAGCTCTTTGTTGCCCAATATCGTAAGTCTTGTTAATAAGCCTAAATCCGGTTAAGGCCGGGTTTAGGTACTTCCGGGAACTGGCGCCAGGCAACTTATTAAATGCTGCTGAAATATCAAAAGATATTTGTAGGTGAAGTAACGATTATTCCAAAGAGAGGCTCTATTTGTTAGCCATTAATTATTTCAAATGGTTGAAGCCTGATATTTTAAGTAACTTAAAAATATCGTCGTGTGTGAGAAAACGTGCAGGAAAACGTGCAGGGGCAGGGGGGGAAACGTGCAGTGATATTTTTAACAGTTCGATAATTGGTAAAGAGGCAAAGCCTTCTGCTTCCTCCTTAATCTAAAAATTTCGTTTGATTATCAATCGCTACTACTTTAATCCATGTAGCCTCAAGTGTCCCAGGATATACAGCCAATCGAATTTTTGAGCGATGCTCCTCAACTTTATTGTATTGATAATATTTTACCTGAACGCGATCTAATTTTCCTTCAAGAATTGGTGAGAAATAGAGGAAATAACTATCAGCTCCTTTTTTGCGATCTATCTCCCGTTTATTACTTACTATCACTTCATAAAATTTGGGTTGTGAATAATCAAGATTGTTATTAATAAAGTTTTGTACTCCCTCACCTGCTTGAATCATGGTTACAAAGACAGAGATGATAGAAATTATCAGATGTAGCTGTGAGTTAGGAAATCCTCTAATTATAAAATAATTTAAAATTGAAAAAATACTTAATAAAATTAATAGCAGCGCAACTACCTCCGGCCAGATCTGATTAGGATCGACAAGTGAACCTATGGAAGATAAATCAAGAGTTAATAAGAGCGCAAAAATAATGGCTGTAAATAAATAAGCACAAGTAAGCTTTAACTGCCATCTAGGATCATCGACATCAATTCCTTGCTTAAGTAAGTTATTTATAATCTCTCCAAGCCTTTGGAGTTTGCTAGTAAGTTCCTCTCGATATAAATCAAGCTGCTCAGATAATTTTGGATTTAGCTGAGCCGTAATCATCGAGTCGCGCTGCTGGTGCGATTTGCAGGTGGAGATACTAGTAACTCCAAGGTTAAAGAGCTCTTCAATAACTTTTCTAAACTCATCATTTTTAATAAGGGCTAAAGTAAATTTAGGATTAGGAATTACAATTTTATACTTTTTATCAAAGGCAGGTGCAAAACTTTCAACCTTTGAATTGATCTTAAGCTTATACATCAACCGAGAGAAATTAGTCTCTAAGGAGAAATCAATATTAACATCAATTCCAAAATTGATCTTAAATATTTTACAATTTTTCGGAATAGTCCCAAATTTCAATATTAGAAATATCGGCAACAGCGAAATAAATACAAATATTCCTATTACTACAGGGGTAATTTCCATTATTTTATTACATTATCTTTAACCTAAATAGCAAGGCAAATTTCTAAAAGCTATCAGCTGCTTGCATCCACTACTCTCATTTCAACTGCACTATTTAGGTTTAAAGGAGTATATGGATCAGCCTTTTAAAACGATAAAAAGTGATTGAAAACATTTACTTTTGTAATATAACTAGTTCACCTATTGGATGAGCCTACCGATGAGTTGTTTTCAATCATTTTTTACCCTAAAGATTTTGCAACGACATTTTTTATTTACCAGAAAGTGCGTGACCTTTAGCCGTAACTAATAAACTCAGAAGTAATCAGTATGGAGCGCGATGCTCCTAGCGCTGGTAATCTTGCGATATGCGCTGTGCTAGCGGCCAGATGACGCTTACCGGGAGCAATAACCAGATTAACATGTTGCTTATTGAGCTTTGAGCGGGAAGTTTCACTTGGCGTAAGGTATTGTCTTTACCGAAAACTCCATCAGCGACGAAAGAATGGAGGTGAGGATTAAAGTTTAGAGAAATCGCGTTTTGCGCGGACTAATGGATAGCTTCGCCATCAATCAACGAGCTCGGTTGATGGGCTTCGCCCATCCCTCGCACGTCCAGCTGTTTGAATGACAAAAGCAGCAGCGGGCACACCTTTGCCAGGGAGCGCCGATTCAAACACCTGGCGCAGGCTCTCCACCCTTGGCAATGTCACCGAGATAATTTTTTTTTGACAACACTCTTAAGTAACATCTCAAGCCGCTCTAGTATTTCCGGCTCCTCCTTAAGTTCGATAAGTGGCGCAAGTTCTTCTCTAATGATCGCAATATTTAGTTTTTCTGCCTGTCGTTTCAATGTGCTATCTATATCAATCCAATCCTTTGCTCTATTAGCAAAAGCTTTTAGAATAATTAGATCCTCTGCGGAACAGGTAAGGAGTTTGATATTTCTGTAATATTGAAACTTTGTAGCTCGCTTAATAATATTTTCTTCGAAGGGCATAGCACCTAAAGAAATGTCTAACGGGACGCCATTACTGGCTTCGAGTAAAAGCACCCGAAATGATAAAGCAAATTCCTTTGCATCACCTCGTCTTGCCTTAAATTGTTGAAGAAGTGCATCTATAAACCTTTCTTCTAAACCAAAACCAGTTATTACGGTTAAATCTATATCTTGCGTTAGACGAGGTTCAGCCCAGCGCTGGACTGCCAAACCTCCTATTATACAAAATTTCCATTTAAGACGCTCACAGAAATCTTGAATTTCTTGAGCTGCTACAAGTAATTTACTTTTGGCCAAGTCTCCATCGCATAAAATATTTCTGTTGTTCTATTAACCCAGAGGTTGAAGCTCTATTGGGATCTAGTATGATATTGTCGGCATGTTCAAAAATTCTTTCTATGGCTTGGCGACACTGCTTTTCAGTCATCTGTCTAAGCTCGTTTGAAGAGTGTTCCCCTAGAGCAACAGAAGCTGATTTCCATTGCTTGATCCAAGCAAGATGATCCGGGTTGGGCACTTTGTCCGACATAGCTATATTCTATCATATCAATCTTTGGACAGCTATTGCTAAAGTATATGCCTGCGATAGGTATGCCTGAGCCACATACCAGCGCTTCACCGAATATATAACTTCTGTGCTGATGGCATATATCTATGTAATCGCACTTTCATTGCTAAAGTTCCTCAAATATTTTCAAGAAGTAAAAAAATAGGGTGACTCCTAAAAAAATGCTAATACATTAAAAGCCGATCCGTCGTTTTGAGCCTTCAACTGGCTGCTCCAATTGTGAGATGAGGAATTGAATTTCCTGCAATTCCTGCTCATGCGCTGCAAAACCCCTGGCGAGGCGACTTTCGATCTCCTGCAGTCGCTTCTTTAAGTCGCTGTTTTCATGGATCACTTCTCTCATGCGAATGAATGCACCTACAATTAGAATACTGGCTTCAATACCACGCGTTGACCTCGAATTAGATGAATTTGTTCCTCAACTGTAACAAGTGCCGTATCACAAGATATTTTATCCGTCATTAGTTATTCCTCCTAAGTAACTAATCGGTAATTCAAATCAGAAATTTCCTGCTGTCTATAGGAGAACAAACGGGTTTGGTGCCAAGCAACATTGTTATGTGCTCAAGAGTTTCGGCAAAGATAATGGCAAGCTTAGCGGCGCAGCTTGGGCAGATTCTCTTCTTACTTAATTAAAAATTAATTTTGCCTCTGTACGTTTCTGGATCTCATCTTTTTGGATACCTGGTGCAAGTTCGATCAGCTTTAATCCTCCAGCAACTACATCAAAAATGCCTAGATCAGTATAGATACGATCTACACATTTCTGACCTGTCAGCGGCAGATCACATTTTTTCATAAGTTTTGGTGTGCCGTCTTTGGCGTTATGATCCATTAGTACGACTACGCGCTTAACACCGGCTACTAGGTCCATTGCACCGCCCATACCTTTCACCATCTTACCGGGGATTGTCCAATTAGCGAGATCTCCATCTTCACTTACCTGTAAAGCACCAAGGATACTAAGATCTATATGTCCGCCGCGAATCATGCCGAAGGAGTACGCACTGTCGAAATAGCTTGATTCAGGTAGTGCAGAGATAGTCTGTTTCCCTGCGTTGATTAGATCGGGGTCAACCTCGTTTTCGTACGGAAAGGGGCCCATGCCGAGCATGCCGTTTTCGCTCTGTAAGGTGACATGTACATGCTGCGGTATATAGTTTGCCACCATAGTTGGGATTCCAATCCCAAGGTTCACATAGTAGCCATCTACTATCTCTCTGGAGGCTAGCTTACAGATCTCTTCACGGGTCCAAGCCATTTATTGCTCCTTAATATGAATAGTTATTTACGCATCTCTGATCGTACGGCGCTCGATCCGCTTCTCAAAATGTATGCCTTTAAAAATCCGATCAATGAAGATGCCGGGCGTGTGTATTTGGTCCGGATCAATCTCACCGATCTCAACTAATTCCTCAACCTCTACAACTGTAGTGCTGGCTGCTGTTGCCATAATAGGGTTAAAGTTGCGGGCTGTCTTGCGGAAGACAAGATTTCCTTCCTTATCACCCTTCCAGGCTTTGATAATAGCTAGATCAGCCCAGAGACCTTTCTCCATCACATAAGTTTTGCCGTTAAACTCACGGGTCTCTTTGCCCTCTGCAACCTGCGTTCCAACTCCACTGCGTGTAAAAAAAGCCGGTATGCCGGCGCCGCCGGCGCGGATACGCTCTGCTAATGTGCCTTGCGGATTTAACTCTAGCTCAAGTTCGCCGCTTAGGAATTGCTGCTCGAAGGTTTTATTTTCTCCAACATAAGAGGAGATCATCTTTTTGATCTGTCTGGTATGCAATAGAACTCCCATGCCGAAGTCATCAACTCCACAGTTATTACTGATTACGGTTAGGTCTTTCACGCCCGAGGCATGCAGGGCTTTTATGCAGTGTTCAGGTATGCCACAAAGACCAAATCCACCGGCCATAATAGTAAGATTGTCCCGTAGAAGTCCGTGCAAAGCACTCTCGGCATTTTGATATACCTTTTGATTCATCAACAAAGCATTAACATCGCGGCGGCATTTAATCAATATCTACGTATAGTGAAGGAAACTTTTTCAACATTTCTCCGAATACATAAATATAAGGGCAGGTAGGCAGCAATAATATTCGCCAAGCTTACCACTCTATTTCTTAAATAATGGGGCGTTATGCAGAGTAATACTATATCACCTAGCTCGACAGTGAGGCTTCCGCAAATCTCTGAAAATAAAACTATAGCTAATGGGGAGGGGGCCAGGTTTGGACAGGTAATGGATGAGCTGAGAGGTAAGTCTCGCGATCCGTATATAGAGCTAAAGAGCTTAAAGGAGAAGCTTTTAGGAGGTGCAGAGATTCCACCAAAAGAGCTTCTTTTATATCAGATTCGGGCAAGCGAATACGGACTTAAGGTCGAATTAGTTTCCAAGGTAGGTGAAAGTCTAAGCGCTAGTCTTAAAAAACTACAGAGCGGGAATTAGTCAGATGGAATCTGAGGAAGTTAAAAGATATCTTATTAAGAGTCTCGCAATTGAAAGAGAGCTCACCCATACAAGAAATGAGCTTTCAGAGCTTAAGTACACTCAGAGCATTGAAGAGCGTAAGCTAAATGAGTGCAGAGCTAAATTTGCTAAGGTCAAAGAGGCTCTAGAGAAAAGGTCTACTAAAGATCCTGCTCTCGGTCTACATGAAACAAGAGAGGGTATTAAGCGTCTTAAAGAAAAAACAGTCCAGGTTAATGCACAGGCGAGTAAGACAGATGCGATTAACCATAATATAGAGAAGCAGCTATGTAAGCTGTCTGCTGAGAATCGCAGGTTTGAACGTTGCCAGGAGATCATTAAGGAACGGCGATTTAAGGAACTCCAGCAGCGTGAGGATATCGCAGCAGAGGAACTGCAGGAAGGTGGATTATTACTTAAATATAGCAGCGTAGAGTCACTTCCCATAACTGCAGTGCCTGTTTCTAGTAATACTAAAACTCTCCATTCTTTCATGCAGGAAGAGAATTACTGTAGTCATAATATGGAAAGTGGCACTTCTCACAGTGAGCCTATGCCTTCATATCATGACTTTGTAGGAGAGATCTCAAAATTAAAGATCTGGAATTCACTAAATACAAGCAGAGGAATAAATTTTGAGTATAAAGATTCTACTGGTGAAAAGATCCTAGTAGATCTCTTTAGTCTTAGAGCAGATGAACTTACAGTAAATTTAAGTACAGCAAGTAAGGCAAAGCGTAGAGAACTTTTAAGTGTCAGAAGTCGGATAAAGCAATCACTCGCAGAGACTGGGTATAAATCTAAGATTGATATAATAGGAGATTCAGGTGCCGAATATTAATCCTATCTGGCTTGTCCTGGCTAGTTTCCTGCTAGCCCTAGCTCCGATCTTAGTTGGGCTTCTGACTTCGTATGTAAAGGTTAGTATCGTTCTTGGAATGTTGCGTAACGGCATCGGAGCTCAACAGGTTCCGGGAGCGCTGGTAGTCATGGCGTTATCTATTGCCCTTACAGCATTTATCATGGCACCTACAATAGAGCGCACCTCTCAGATAGCAATAGGAATGAAGATCGAGGATCGCACCCCAACAGTTTCTGATATCAAGGCGATTGATCCGCTACTAGTTCCGTGGCGTGAATTTATGATTAAGCATGCCGGCAACAGAGAGATTGCGGCATTAAAGCTGATGAGGCCTTCTCTAACAGTTGGGCAAGAACATGAGATCGGGAAAGAGTCACTATCCTTTGGGATTATCCTACCAGCCTTTGTCCTATCTGAGCTTAAGGAGGCATTTGCAATGGGATTTGTGCTACTCCTGCCGTTTCTGCTTATCGACTTAGTTGTCTCGAATGTCCTAGTAGGGTTAGGGATGATGATGGTGAGTCCAACAATGATCTCATTGCCGCTTAAATTACTGCTATTTGTCGGATGTGATGGTTGGATTCTACTTTCACGGGGTTTAATTAATTCCTACAATGTTTGAGATCTATATTCGAAACACCTTCATTCTAGTGATTGTATTCTCAGGCATTCCGTTGCTAGTGAGTTCGGTGTGCGGTTTAGTTATCTCCATAATGCAGGCCGCTACCCAGATACAGGAGCAGAGTTTAAGCTATCTTGTTAAGTCTTTAACAGTCAGTATCGTTTTTTATCTACTGTCGAATTTTTATGCGAGTGAGTCCGTAAAGTTTTTTCAGGAGATGTTGGGAGGAATTGAGAGATTAGGAAGGATGTAATTAAAGATTTTATTTAAAATAGACTAACAATGGAGCACGCTCTACTAAGCAGTTTTGTCCCTTCATTTTTCCGTGCACTTGGATTGCTCTATATATTGCCATTTGGGGAGGGGTATCTTAACGCTGCAACTAAGCTTGCTATTGCCGTAGGAATGGCACTCTTTATCCAGCCAGAGCTGCCAGCAGCTGGCCCGCTATATCCGATCTCATATATGTCGGAGTTTCTAATAGGTATATGTATCGGACTACCTACCGCTCTTACCATCTCGGCCTTTTCAATGTGGGGAGAGCTTATGGATACAGCGCGAGGTCAGAACATCTCGTATATCCTAGATCCTCTTAGTAACATTCAATCGCCATTACTTGGGGTATTTATGAACAATCTTGCCTGGAGCAGTGCTGTGCTTCTAGGGGTCCTTGAATTAAATCTGGTCGGTTATGTAAGGAGTTTTAATATAATTGCTGCCGGCGGATTTGAGATCTTCAATCTCACTACTATAGCCTCTCAGATGTTGAAGTTTCTCGGTATAAGTATCTCAGCACTACTACTTTTTCATCTACCTGTAGCGCTTCTATTCCTAATGATCGAATTAGCTCTTGGATATATTGCGAAAGTTATACCGCGGAGCTCATTTGCCGCTGAATCATTCCAGATAAAGTCGTATCTTGGACTTTTAATGATTGTCTTGCTGCTTCAGTTGGACGTTCTGCCAAGTCTCCTCTCTTTTACTAAGCATGGAGCTTTACTGTTGGAGTAGGTGATGCCGGAGGAGAAGCCTTATAAGCCTACCAAACGGAGATTAGATAAGGCACGTCGAGACGGGAAAGTCCTTAAAAGTCAACAGCTTACTCAGTCTATTGTAGTTGCATTACTTCCTCTTCTCTGCATTTATTTAGCAGGTCCTGCTTGGGTAAGGATGAGAAAGTTGTTAGAATATCAGTTGACACTAGGGTTCACCGAGCCGCTCTCTGCATTTTCTGCTATGTTAGAAATACTTTGTGAATTCCTCTTTGTCGTATTATTGTTAGGCTCGTTTCTAGGAGTAGTTCTGGAAGGAGTTCAGATCGGCTTTCGGTTTGAGGGGGCACTTATAGCTCCAAAGTTGAGTCGTTTGAATCCAATAGCAGGGGTAGGTAAAACTCTTTCTAGTTTACGACAGATCTGGACTCAGGCGCTGCGTCTTCTGTTTCTTGTAACTGTATTTATCTGGTTTTTTAAGGGCAACTATCTTGCATACGTAAAGCTCTACTTCTTACCTCTGGAGCAGGCTTTGGAGGTCGGACTTGAGCTACTTAAAAGACTACTGTATGTGATGGGAGTAGCAGTGATGATCGTAGGCGGCGTTGATTATCTTTTAACACGTCGTCGCTTTGTAAAAGATCTCTCCATGAGCTTGGATGAGCTAAAGCGTGAGCAGCGAGAGGATGAAGGTGATCCTCATATTAAGGCCAGACGTAAGGCGCTCCACGAGGCCATACTGATGCAGGATATTGTAAGACGGGTACGCAGTTCGAAAGTTATAGTAGTTGAGAAGATGTAATGTTGCTAGAAGCAGTTGCAGTAAAATTAAGAGAATTTTCAGCTCAGATCGTTAAGCTAAACGATGCTCAGAGTCTCTGTGATTTTGCTGCAGAATTTATAGCCGGAGAGGTTAAGCCTGACTGTATATTTCTCTACTATTCAATTGATAATCTAAAGATTCACACAAGGATTGAAAGCAAGTTAGCAAAAGTTGATGTCTATGATTGGGAGCCTATTTACGATCCATTTGTAACCTCAGCTGATGAGATTACGCTGCCACTTTATATCAATGATCTGCAACGCAACGTCATCCCATTACCTCTCCAGCCTCGCATTAGGGCAGATCTTAAATCTTTAGCTATTTGGGGGATAGAGCGCGGCACTTTAGTCAGTGGAGCGATAGAGCTTCACTTCGGTGATGCATACCACCGTTGGCGTCGCGAAGAGCTTTTTCTGATAGAGCAGCTCTCTCAACTATTAGCAGTGGCCTTAGAGAGGTTCAGTACTTCAACTGCTGCTATCACAGATAATTCAGCTGAATATGAGCGCGTAGCGGAATATGGCAATCTCTTAATTGTACGCACCGACCGGGAACTTCGTATCACAAGTGTATTTGGCAGCACTGAGCGCATTACCGGAATTAAATTAAATGATTTTCTGAATGATAGTGACATTTGGATGCGTGTAATTTACCCGCAAGATCTAGTAAAGCTTAGCCGCAAGATCGCCCGCATGCGACTTAGCCCATCCGAGATTTCCGAAGAGATTAGAATCCTCCATCAGGAGAGCGGAGCATTACGTTGGATACTACTTCGCGCCATACCTCTTTACGACAAAGGGAGGAATTTCATAGGTTGGGAGGGTTTTGGTTTAGATATAACGGACCGTTATGAAGCCCAGCAAGGGCTTAAGGCTCAAAGTAAAAGAGTAGAGGCACTCTATCAAATTTCACGTGCCTTACAGTTCACTATGGACCCGGCACTCGTGGTATTAAAGGGGCTAAAATCTCTCATTAAAGCTACTAATTCAGATGCCGGCATCGGCTTATTTTACGACCGTAATAGTGAAATGTTGGAATTAGTCGCAGCCGAAGGTCTTTCACAGCAGTATGTTGCAGCAGTGAATAAGGTAATAAATGGGCCAAGTCTTGTACGGTATGCTATTGATAACCGTGAAGGTATTTTACTTGATAATATTCAGCAAGATTCTAGAGCCGCAGTAGAAGTCGCCAAAATCGAGGATTTAAAATCCACGATTGTTATGCCGCTTATGATTGACCAAACCGTATTAGGAGCGCTTGTTCTTTTTTGTAGAAAGGCGTCACGCTACAGTAATGCGGATTTTGAGCTAGTTGAAGCAGCAGCAAATCAGGTAGTTTTGGTATGCAAACAGGCGGATTTTTATGCAGCAGAGAAGAGACAGGCAAGCTCCTTAGCGGCGTTGTACCGATTAAGTCATGAGTTGGCAAAACATACGGCAACTAAAGAGATAGCAGAGAGTGCCTTCCCGGTTATTCAGGAGGAGTTTGGCTGTAAGAGGATATGGTTCGGTGTAATTAACGACCAAGGCACTCATATTGTAGGCCAGGCTGGATATGGTCCTGGCATAAGACAGAGCATCATAGATGTACAGATCGAGTTAGATCTGCGACATGATTTCCTAGATGATGCTATTAAAAGTAAGAAGCCGGTAATAGTTAAGCCAGGGGAGCCGATGGAATGCTCCGGATTAGCACGTATCATGAAGAAACTAAAGCCTGGAACCTTCATAATTGTGCCGTTAATCTCTCTCGGGCAGGTTATGGGTATTTTAGTGGTTGAACCTTCCGTTCCATCTAACTTTTTTGCACAGAGCAAGTTGCCGCTCTTAAGAAGTATGGCGAGTGAGATCGCAAATGTGATTTTAGCACGAAGATTCGAGTATAGAATGGCAGAGGCCGACAAGATGAGGATGGCCGGCATGTTAGCTTCAGGAGTAGCTCATAATTTCAATAATATGCTCCAAGCAGTTATGGGACAAGCCTCACTTATCGAAATGCAGCTTCCTGAGGACTCCATGCTACGACCTTCAGCTAAGATGATCGTTGAAGCAGCGCACCGAGGGGCGCTACTGATTAAGCAACTGCTTAGTTTTTCCCGCGCAGAATCAGTCTCCTGTGTGCCTATCTCACTCAAAAAGATGCTTTTAGATTCAAATGATTTTTACAGATCGGTATTAGGCTCAGCTGTCGCGTTGAACGTAGAGATTGGAGAGGATGTGCCTGAGGTTAAGGCGGATTACAATCAGCTGCAGCAGGTCATAGCAAATATCCTAGTTAATGCTAAAGAAGCTATTAATTTTAAAACTGACGGCAAGGTCGATTTATCGCTTAAACGGGTGCGATTACTTTCAGGCGAGGTTGACCCGGAATTGCCGCCTGGAGTGTATGTTAGGCTGGACATATCAGATAACGGTGCCGGCATGGACGCAGAGCGGCAACGCCGTTGTTTTGAGCCATTTTTTACTACAAAGAATACCGACTCAGGTAGTGGGGTTGGTATCAGCGGTTCTGGGTTAGGACTTTCTACTGCATATTCAATCATAAGACAGCATGATGGCATGCTTACAGTAAGAAGCTCCCCCGGACAGGGCTCTGTCTTTAGCTTACTCATTCCAGCATTGGTAGCTATAAAAGAGAGTGCTAAAACTGAACAGACAAAATATGAAGCACTTGATGTCATGATCTTCGATCTTGATGATTCAACCAGTCTCTCCGTAAAGTCTGCGCTTGAATCGATCGGACTTAACTCTGCTATCTACTCTGATCGAGAGGATCTATTTAAGACGGTTAAAGAGAGTAGTAAGGTTTCCCTCCTCATCTTTGATGCCGAACGGTACGGCTATGAGTTTGAGGAGATGATTAGCAAGATTAGAGCAATGAAGCCTGAACTTAAGATCTTGATCTCAGCTCTTAATTACACCCGTTGGCAACGCATCTTTGGTCATTTAGAAGGTATTGAGATCATAGAAAAACCTATCGGCGTTTGGGCTGTGCACTCAGCGGCTAAGAGACTATTGGGAAGAAATAATGCTACACAGAAACTTGTTCAGGCAATTGAAAAGGAGAAGATTAACACGGAATTAAATCTCTCCGGCGAGTCTCAGGAGAATAATGACACACTACTTTATGGATCAAAACTGTAACCGTATGGTTAATCCCAAATACAAGCTCGCTATCGGACTGGAATATGAAGAGAATGGAGAGGCAGCTCCTAGGCTGGGAGTAAAGGGTGAAAACCTTATTGCAGATGAGGTTGTTAAGGTAGCCCGTCGTTTTGGTATTCCGGTCGTAGAAAAGGCAGATCTAGCAAAATCCCTCACTGCGCTTGAATTAGAGGAGGAGATCCCTGAGAGCCTATATCAAGCCGTTGCCGTTATATTAAATGAAATAGGAAAGAAGGGCTAAGTTAAAGAAAGGACAGTAGTCTATAATATATCTTTTCAGATAGGCATACCTCTTGCACTTTACAGATTCCTTAGTTTTTTAATATAATCTAGGGGGTTAGACGTGTTTGCAGATTCTATCTCGGACTCTAGTTTCCCATATATGAGTACTTTAGAGTTAATTGAACTTAAGAACCAGGGTGCACACTCTCTTGCAGTATTGCAGGCAGATACGTTAATTGGACGTGAGCCGGATAGTGGTGGGATTGCAGTTAACAATAGTGCTGTCTCAAGAAACCACGGTAGGTTTATGCGTGTCTCCGATTACTGGCTTTTCAAAGACCTAGCTAGCACTAATGGATCTTGGCTAAACGGTCAGCAGCTCCGCTCAGAGCAATTATGCATATTAAGGCAGTCAGATATTTTGCAGCTTGCTGATAGTGCCTTTAAGATTTTGATTAAATCCCCATCTGAGTCTAATAAGCTTCCAACAGGTCGTTCTTTATTAGTTTTTAAAAATGATACATTTGTTGAGGAGTATCATATCCCGGAATACGGGAGAGCGTTCGTTTTAGGAGGCAGAGAAGGTGATCTGCAGTTTGAGGAGAGCGGAGAGGATCTCCCGGTACTTGTAGTGGAGGGCCGCGGCGCAGATATCGTAGTTTATGGTCTAAGAAAGTCACAAAGTATTACTGTTAATGGTGAGGAGACTCGTTCGACTAAAGTAGTCGTCGAGCGCGATGAGATTAAATTTAAGAATTATTCGTTTCTTATTAACTGTGCAAGAGCTGTCACGCGTATGACAGAGAAAGAGCCACCTCCACAGATTAAAGCGAAGCCTGTAGTAGCAGGAGGAGCTGCGGTGCTAAAGGAGTGGGGCAGCGAAGAGCCAGCGCACAGGAGCGTATCCACGCAGGAGAAGGGGATGCGTACCCATTCCGGGCGTATCATGTTTGGTGCTATAAGTGAAGGAGAAGTGGAGTCGGATGCTACAGTGGCTATCGACTCGTCCATTGTCTCACGCCGTCTTTCAGGAATTGAAAAGAATCCAGTCTTGTCGAGACATGAAGAGGATTCACAGGAGTTGATGCTTAATTCATTAGAGGATCGGCTCCTAATAGTAATCGGTTTTGTAATGCTGATAGCCTTGATGATTGGTGTGGCTGTTTGGGTGTTCGTGTAAATCTAAGAACAATCAATATCTACTCTAAGACTTTTTACTAAATACATATGTCCACGCGAAGCGTAGCCCAGCACGCAAAGGAATTAAATGGGATTCCGTTGCGGGCTGAAAGCCCGCGGTCCCAGTGAGATTCAGATTGTACTAACTCGGCAACACCACCCTAAGTTTATACGCACTAAGATCAAGCCTTTTATATTCAATCTGTAGTTTGTTCGTCTTAACGATATCCTGTAAGGCCTCTTTGCAAAGTAATCTTTCTCCTACGCTCTGCTCTCCAAAAATTAGATCAATGTCAGAGGCAGCGCCGCCCCAGGAACCCTGCTGAGCTTCAGCAGTGATAATAAGATTGCATTTTGAATGGTCGGGGAGTACCCTAATCTCAATTATCCCTGAGGAGCCAACCGTATCAACAGCTAAAAGTATAAGCTCTGCTAGGATTCTAAAAAGATGCGGCTGGGTAAGTAGAATCTTCAGATCCTCGCGGCAGTCAACACGTACTGACACATCTGATGGAATAACATGATCAAGGTATTGTAAGACTATGTTGAGTGTGGACTGAATGCTGCTTTGAGGGTTTTTATTAGCTGTAGGAGTGTCGATACTAACTGATTGGAGCGCACCGCGATCTAGTAGGACACTACTTGCTAACAATCCAAGAGATCGTCCACGCGAGACATCCCTAACTGTCCTTGCTAAATCGCGCACGGCTACTTTAACTCGCTCAGCACCATAAATCCTCTCGCGGCGTAGTGCGATGAAAGCCCAGTACGTAAGCTCTACATCAAAGGGCTGCTGTAGTACTACCGCACAGCCAGCTTCGTATAGTGGCCTGCTAAAACTTCGATCGTCAGATAGCAAAAGAGTTACTACTGGAATGTGAGCTAGATCTGGATCTGCTTTAAGTTCAGCTAATTTTGCCAGGGCATTTATCTCACCACTAAGTAGGCTAGGAACAATCACCAGATCAAAAGGATCTGCCTCATCCCGCATTAAGTGCAAAATATCTTTTCCCTCATTTACTTCACGAACCATATAGTCGTGACGTCTAAACAGATTAGTAATCTGCGTCCTTTTACTATCAGAGGGCTTAAATAATGCGATGCGTAAAGGAATGTTCAAGATTGGGCCCTTTTAATTATCACCTAGTCATTATATATTAACCGTTATGCGTTGCATAGTAACAGGAGTAGCGGGCTTTGTAGGCTCTTCTCTGGCAGAGAGGCTATTAAGGGATGGACATACCGTTATCGGTATTGACTGTTTTGTCGAGTATTACCCGCGGGGTATTAAGACTAGAAATCTAGCTTCTTTATTGGGAAATCCTAAATTCACTTTTATAGAAAAAGATATACTTGCGCTTGATATTAAGAATGAATTTGCCGGCGCAGAACTTATTTTTCATCAGGCAGGGCAAGCAGGAGTGAGAGCTAGCTGGGGGAGTTATTTTGATACTTATTGCAGACATAATATCCTAGCTACGCAGCATATTTTAGAGGGAATAAAGGGGCAGTCTAATATCAAAAAGCTGGTTTTTGCCTCAAGCTCATCTGTCTATGGTGATGCAGAGAGCTTTCCTACGAAGGAGTCAACTTTGCCCAAACCAGTAAGTCCATACGGAGTAACGAAACTTGCGGCTGAGCATCTAGTCACTCTTTATGCTTCCCAATTTGGAGTGCCGACTACCTCGTTAAGGTATTTTACGGTATTTGGTCCGCGTCAGCGCCCAGATATGGCCTTTAACCGTTTCATGCGTCAGGCACTAACAAATGAAGAGATTACACTTTACGGTGATGGAACACAGAGTCGTGATTTCACATTTATAGACGATATAGTCACAGCCAATATTTTAGCCTCTGAGCATGGTACTCCAGGATCGGTATACAATATTGGTGGTGGAACTCATGCTACCGTTAATCAAGTACTAGAGATAATTGCCTCATTCGGTGTTAACTTAAATATTAAACGTTATGACAGGCAGATTGGTGATGCTAAGCATACAAGTGCTGATACCTCAAAAGCAGGTGTAGAGCTTGGTTTCATTCCTAAAGTTAACCTAATCGACGGCTTAAAAGCTGAATTTGATTGGATGAAGAGAGAGTTGGGGTGCTAGTCATTATACGGAAGTTGCTTGTATAGACTTGTATAGAGAATATGACCTTTTCGATTTTAACAGCAGTGGTTTTGTCATAATTAGCGACTTCTAAGCAATGAAAATTCTTTTAGTTCAGACTAGCTTTCTTGGAGATGTGATCCTTTCAACTCCTGTCATTGCAGGCATTAAGAAAATATATCCGCAATCTGAGGTTTGGTGTATGACTACACCCCTTGCCGCGCCACTACTGCAGCGCGATCCACTTATCTCCGGAATAGTGGAGCTTGATAAGCATGGAAAGCATCGTGGCATTTTGGGCAGTAGGAAGATAATAGCACAACTTCGAGAAATGCGCTTTGACAAGGCTTACTCTCTTCATAGATCTGCGCGTACAGCTTTGCTGCTTTATTTTGCACAGATCCCAGAGAGGATCGGGTTTTCATCTGCAAAACTCTCCTTTCTCTATACCCGTACTGTAAAACGACTTAAAGGAGTGCATGATGTTGTTAGGAATTTATCACTACTAACTAAGGACGCCTCCCTAGATCTGCTAGATAGCAGCCTTAGAGTCTTTGCGCCTCAGGAGAATGAGATTTCAGCTGAAATCTCAACACTGCGAGGTGCTGTTATCTTGGTTCCAGGTAGTAGCTGGAGAACTAAGATGTGGCGTGCTGAGGGGTATAGTGATCTCGCATCTTTCTTCCTTTCTAAGGGGTTAGAAGTAATATTGACCGGTAATAGCAAGGAACGGCTTCTCTGTGATAAGGTAGGTGCCGGGATGGCGGTGAAGAACCTTGCTGGCAGGATATCGCTAGATGAGATGTTGTTTCTGGTTAAACACTCTAAGCTCCTAGTTTGTAATGACAGTATGGCATTACACTTGGCCTCCGCTTTTAAGATACCGAACGTAGCTATCTTTTGTGCGACCTCACCACAGTTTGGTTTTGGACCATGGGAGAACAATGGGATAGTTGTGGAAAAAGAAGGGCTTCGATGTAAGCCCTGTAGTCCTCATGGAAGTGCTCGCTGCCCAACTGGTACATGGGCATGTATGAATGAGCTTGATTCTTATCGAGCATTAGAGGCTGCACGTTCGTTGTTGGGTTATTAATGGGATTAGTTTTGCATCATCTTTCAGGATATGCCTTTGGAACAGAGGAGGACTTCCCGGTCGAGAGACTTAAGGATCTTCGCAATCTTCTATTGCTTCCTGAGGAGCAAACCGCACGCACTAGACTTGGTGGTCGAAGTCCAATCATTCGTGGCGAAGTGCCAGGTCTAGGAGTTGTAGTAGTAAAGAGATATACCCGTGGTGGCATCATAGGCAGATTAATTAAGCATCGTTACTTGAAATTAGGTGATACAAGAGGCCAGCGCGAGTTTAGTATTATGAAAAAAGCTAGTGAGTTAGGTGTTAATACAGCCAAGCCACTTGCCTTTGCGTATTCCGGATGGCCGCTATACTCGGCCTGGCTCTTTACAGAGGAGCTTAAGGGTGTTCGCACATTAGCTGAGATCTCTCGGTGTGATGAAAATATCGCAGATTATATTCATTCCGCAGCTCAGCAGATAGCCTCACTAATTCACTCAGGAATATTTCATGTTGATCTGCATCCTGGCAATATTCTTGTAGATGAGGCAGGCAAGGTATATCTTTTTGATTTTGATAAAGCTACTTACTTTAAAGGAAACCAAAGGCAGCTCAGGGATAACTACATCACTAGATGGAGGAGAGCGGTAATTAAGCACGGCCTTCCAGATTCATTATCTGAGCATCTGTGCGGCGAACTGAGAAGGAGCTATGAGTAGTTTAAGTTAGATTTTCAGTTACTGATCAGATCTGATGCCGACTTAAAATGCCGTGATCCAGCCTTAGTGGTTAATCTACTCTCTATATGATATCAATAAGTTATGCCTCTTTCTATTCTTATCATCTTACTAGGGTCAATCGGTGATGTAGCGCGTGGCCTGGCTCTTGTTAATGACTTAAAACGTGCTTATCCAAATGTGCGCATCTCCTGGGTTGTAGAGCCTAAAAGCGCAGCCTTAGTTGAACTTCATTCAGGTATAGATAAAATATTTATTTTTAGAAGACAGTCAGGAGTCTTAGCTTTTCTAGAGTTAATCTCAGAACTTCGCAAGGAAAAGTTTGATATTAGTCTTGATCTTCAACGCCACCTTAAAAGTGGTTTAATCTCATTTTTTTCAGCAGCAAGACGAAGACTTGGATTTCATCCCAAAAACTGTAAAGAGTTTAACTATCTATTTAATTCAGAGTATATTCCATATACACCTGACAATGTTTCTAAGCTTGCTCATTATCAGCAATTTTTAAGTAAGCTCGGCGCAGCTATATCTACAAAGCCTGACTTTGGTATAAAGCCAATAGAGCTTACTAATGCGACTAAAGAGAGGTTACACTTCACTAAACCTTATGTAGTCCTAGTTTTAGGATCTTCTTGGCAGACTAAAAATTGGCCGTTGCAGGGATATATGGATCTCATTGAGAAGCTTCTTAAAGATGGTCATTATGCGATTGTGCTGGTGGGAGATCGTTCTCAGGTTAAGCTAGCCGAAGACCTCATGTCAAAGCTGCCTCAGGGGGATGATGTCGTAAATTTAGCAGGACAGATAACTCTTAAGGAGTTAGTAACGGTGCTTAAGAATGCCCGCCTCTCTATAGGGCCCGATTCCGGTCCTGGGCATATAGCCGCTGCGATTGGAACGCCGTATATCCCATTATTTGGTCCAACTGCGCCGCTGCGGGTAGCACCGTTCATGTCCGAAGCTCTAGTAGTCCGCAGTGAAATAGCCTGCTCGCCGTGCAATAGAAAAAAATGCCCTGGGCTAAATACCCTTTGTATGCGCCTTATTACTGCGGATGCAGTGTTGCAAAAAGTAAGGATGGCGGATAGATTGTAATTGCTAAAAAGTTTGGATTTCACTCATGCAGTGAGTGAAATCCCTAGATATGTCGAAATCAACTTATTACCTATATGCTTAGCAGCGAAGTCGAACTGTATAAAACGCTTGATTCCTTTAAAGACATCTCCGTATTAGTCGTAGGTGACATTATTTTAGATCGTTATATCTGGGGCAAGGTTGAAAGAATCTCTCCTGAGGCTCCGGTTCCGGTTGTTGAAGTTCGAAAAATGGAGGATAGGCTTGGTGGCGCCGGAAATGTAGTAAGGAACCTTCTTACGCTTGGCATCAAGAGTTCTCTCTGCGGCTTCATCGGTGATGACGAGGATGGCAGAGCCGTACTTAAGATGCTGGAGAAGGACGGTGCAGGTCGTGAAGGGGTAATGATTGATAAGGAGCGGCCAACTTCAGTAAAAACTAGGGTAATTGCACACAACCAACAGGTCGTACGTATCGATCGGGAGAGTAAGATACAGCCTACCCCTGCACTACGTGAAGGATTCGCAGCATTAGTTGAGGCTCAGTTTGAGAACTATGATGCCTTGATTGTTTCAGACTACGGGAAGGGGGTGATAAGCTCCAATCTGCTGCGCCGCTTTGAGGAGTTTAAAAGAAAGGGTAAAACCGGTGTTGGTAAAAAGGTTCTCTTTCTCGATCCACATCCCGCAAACTATGATCAGTATACAGCGATAACAGTCGCTAAGCCTAACAGAAGAGAGGCTGAGAAGGCCTCCGGAATTAAGATCGATAGCCGTGAGAAAGCCTATGAAGCAGGGCAGATTCTGCTGAACAAATGGAACGCGGAGATGATGGTGATAAGCCTTGGAGAGGATGGGCTAGCAATCATTGAAGCTGGCAAAACAGATGGTATTTTTCTTGAAACCGTAGCGCAAAACGTATTCGATGTTAGCGGTGCTGGAGATTCAGTAGTAGCCGTTTTCTGTGCAGCTATGGCCTGTGGCGCCAAGTCGGTAGTCGCAGGGGATCTAGCAAATATTGCAGGTGGTATAGCAGTCTCTGAAGTAGGTACGGTAGCAGTACCGCTAGCAAAGATAAAAAGTGAAATTGAGCGGTTGGCGGGGTAAAAAGTGTAGATAAGATCGTAGGGGTAGCCAGACTTCGGCGAGCTCGGTCGAGTCGCGGCTGCTCCAGGGTTTGAGCTGCGCTCGCACAGGCCCGTAGTTAACAGGTGAGTACGGAATTTTATTCAATGGCAACAGCAAAACGTCAGCAGAAGAACAGGTCCACTCTCATTCAGAGCATGACCGGGTTTGGTAGAGCCGGGGGGGAGGATAGTAAAGTATCTATTGATGTTGAGCTTCGAAGTGTAAATCACCGCTATTTGGATATAGGCTTTAAACTCCCACGACAATATTCCGGCTTTGAAGCTGAGCTAAAGAGTGAGCTTTCATCAAAGCTTAATCGAGGTCGGATTGAGGTCTGGGTTGGGCGCAGAGAGAAAACTCCGACGCGCGCACTGAATCTAAATGCAGCGCTTTTCGATCGCTATCTTGATATCTTTAAAAGTATACTAGTGCGACAGAAGGTCCCGTTAAAACAGATTGATGCGCAGATTCTTTTTAATCTTATGAATCGAGAAGGGGTGCTCGAGCAAGGGGAGCAGGCAGGGGTAGAAAAAGGAGAGGAGCAGCTATTAAGTCGAGTCTTTAATGAGGCTCTTTCCGACCTTGTATCTATGCGTACACTTGAAGGAAAGCGTCTCACAGAAGACATGCTTACTCGGCTCCAATCATTGGAGAACCTCAAAGTTAAGATTCAGAAGAGTAGCGCCAATACTCCTAAAGCCTATCGCCAGCGACTAGAGCAAAGGCTTAAAAAGCTAGCATCTGATCTCACTGTTTCTGAAGAGAGATTAGCACAGGAGATCGCCTTGCTATCAGAGCGCGTCGATATCACAGAGGAGTTGACCCGTCTGGATAGCCATTTTTTACATTATCGGTCAATTTTAGAGGAGAATACTCCTGGCAAGAAACTTGATTTTTTACTGCAGGAGTTTAATCGGGAGTTTAACACCATTTCCTCAAAGGCGCTCGATTCCGCGGTACAGTCACTCGTGGTTGAGGCTAAGAGCGAGATTGATAAGTTGAAGGAGCAGGTACAGAACATTGAGTAAAGTTAAACGTGAGGGGATCCTACTATGTCTGATCGGACCTGCTGGCGGTGGAAAGTCTACCTTTTCGCGGGAGCTTCTTAAGGTCTTTAAAGGCTCAACCAAGCTCTCAGTCTCTGTTACCTCTCGTAATCCTAGAAAAGGTGAACGCGAGGGGGTGGCCTACTACTTTGTGTCAAAGGCCCAGTTTAAAAATAAGATTAGTCGGGGGGAGTTCTTCGAGTGGGAGCAGGTGCATGGAAACTACTACGGAACTTTGAAAAGCACCGTAGAGCAGAGTATTAAGAGCAGCATCGACCTATTACTAGATATTGATATTAAAGGTGCTTTAAATTTCAAGAAACAGTATAGGAATAACACCGTAGTTATTTTCCTAGCTCCGCCTTCTTTCAATGTTATGTTAAAGCGGATTAAGGGCAGGAGTAATGTCTCTATCGCTGAGCTTGCACGCCGCGTGAAAACAGCCCGAGAAGAGTACAAGGCGCTTTTATCTGCTGTAAAAAAGAGTGGAGCGATCGACTATTTCGTGGTAAACGATAAGTATGAGCACACCCTTGATGCGGTTGTATCAGTGCTCAAGTGTGAGCGTCATAGGATCTCCCGGTTAGAGAAAAATAGTCTTAAAAATATATGTAAGGTAGGAAATGTTTAAAAACATAATTCTGATATTAGCAGTCCTTCTTTTCACAGGTTGTTCTGCCTCAGATGGCGGAGCAAAGCTTGCAAGTTTACGACCAGATAATTCAGGGATGAAAACGTTTGACTCCACTATTAGCCGTAAGGCCTATATCGATCGCCTTTCGCAACCCTCTCTTAATACAATCCGACTAGTAGAGATCTTTAAGGGTGGGAGCAGTAAGGGCTCACCACCAGAGTATAGATTATTTAGTATTCAGCCTATGGGAGTGTATGCTCTTTTGGGGATTAAGAATAACGATGTACTTGTTGCCGCCAATGAATTTGTTGTCCGCCAACCGAAGCAGTTTCTAGCTTTTACCGAGCTATTGCAAAACGAAAAGAGCGCGACCATTGAGCTGCGTCGTCAAAATAATCCAATTTTAATGCGCTATACCTTTGTTGACTAAATATGGATATCTTAGCTTTTGAACTATCCGAGGATCAGTTAGCGCTGCAGGCAGAGGCAAGAAAATTTGCGCAGAATGAGATTCTGCCCGTGGCAGCGAAGTACGATGAGAGCGGCAAATTTCCTGCAGCTGAGATTAAAAAAGCACATTCCTTGGGACTGTTGAATCTGATTCAGGAGGCTGAATTCGGAGGAACAGGACTTACCCTCTTAGATGCATGTCTCGTAATTGAAGAGCTAGCAGCGGGCTGCGCCGGCTTCGCAACTTCAATGGTGGCAAATGACCTGGCGTTGACACCTATTCTATTGTTCGGAACTAAAGAGCAGAAAGCTAAATTTATAAAG
>CAZKXU010000007.1:0-55475 GCA_964556665.1 uncultured Bdellovibrionales bacterium
GTTGCGGGCTGGAAGCCCGCGGTCCCAGTGGGAGAGAATAAGCGATAATAAATGAAAGTGCAATTCAAACTTAACAACATGAAGGTAGATCAAACTAGGTCATTTCTTGGAGCCATCGGTATCATCAGGATTCGCATCTGGTTCTTGACTCTCTGGCAACTCAGGCAATTCAGGTAATCCAGCGCTTCCGCCTGCCTGACTAGGTGCGTCTATTTTCTTTCCATGACGCTTTCTTAGCCGAGTCCAGACTCTATGACTTACTCCTGAGTACTTATCCTTCGAAAGATTAGGTAAGTTTCTAGCTAAAGCTGTCTCAGGCGTATCAATCTCCGAAATTTCAGATAATGCATCTGGTGAAATGTCCTGGGAGTATTTTAACAGACTTTCATAGTAATTATCCATTATCTCCTGTGCGAACTGGGTCTGCACCTCTATAAAATCACTTGTAATTTTTTTAAACGGAGTGTTCTTCCCTCGCTTGCGGTCCTGTCCCACCCGATCAATCTCCTTAGCAAGCAGCTTCAATGCAGCATTCACCTCGACTACACGCTGCTTGATCTCCTTCTGTCCCTCCTCAAATGCCAAAGCTATCTTCAAGTTATCAATATCCGCTTGTGATGCACTCAAAGATATGGCTTTTGCAAAGCCACGTCTAGCTGCTAGACCTTGATCCATCTCTGTTGGAGTTGCCTCCATCATTAGAAGAAAAACAGTTTGATGTGTTTTTTTTAATTTCTTTATATCGTTTAGGAAATCATTCGTTTCTTCAACACGGAAATGATCACTGATAAACACCACCGTATAGTTAGTAGTATCAAACAACTGCATTCCATTTAGTAAGGTCTTAGTTTCATCTACCAATCCAAGGTCGAATTTATTTCCGAGGTTGTCGCAAAACCTCTCTGCAAGCCCACCGCGTGGCTCAATAAATAGCGTTTGGCGTGTATTACCATCTGACTCGAACATAGAACCTTATTCTTATTATCGGCGAAGCTGCCAGCTCTCTAAAGCATAAGAGTAGACTTCGATTACCTATCTCGCACTATTTATCTAAACCTTCCAATAGGTTATGGATGCGGGCTAGGATTAGCCTTGAATCCGCTGTTTTACTCACAAAGTCATTAGCTCCAATTGTAATCAGCCTCAACTCTATCTCCTCTGTATCAGCCGCCGTTAGAACAAGAACCGGGATGCTCCTTGTTCGGCTATCTTTTCTAATGCGCTCAAGCACCTGTGCACCATCCATCCCCGGCATCATGAGATCAAGCACAATTAGATCCGCTCCTTCAGCAAATAGTTTTTTAAGACTATCCTCTCCACTATGTGCCTCAACAACTTCCAGCAGATCACGCTGCAACAGCATAGAGAGCACTGTTCTCGTATTCTCATCATCTTCAACTAGAAGTACCTTGCGCTTGGCAAATCCGGAACCTTTAGAGCTCTTCTTGGAGTTCTGTGCATTCTCCTCAAGCTCTGTATATTTTACATTTAGGGGACCGATATTGCGCTCTACCTCCTCATATGAGGTGATACCTGCATGTAAAAGTTGAATAGCCGACTCCTCAAGTGAAACGAATCCGTTCTCTTTTGCAATCTGTTCTAGTTCAGTCTCAGAGCTATCACGTCTGATAGCATCCGCTATCTTAGAGCTTATCTCCAAAAAGCTAAATACTCCTATGCGCCCTTTATAGCCGCTCTGATTGCACTCTTGGCAGCCTCTGGCCTCTCTCAAATTCCGCACGTTTAATCCATATGACTCGAGCTGCGCAAGGCGAGCATGCTGCGAGTGATCACTTGCATTTAGCTGCCCCATACAGCTTGGACAAAGCCTCCTTACCAGCCGCTGCGCTAGGATAGCACCCAAGGAGGAGGCTATCAGAAAATTTTCAATCCCCAGATCTCTTAACCTAGTAACAGTAGCCGCTGCAGAATTAGTATGAATAGTCGAAAGTACTAGATGTCCCGTCTGTGCCATCTGCATGCTGATATTAGCGGTCTCTACATCCCGGATTTCGCCTACCATAACCACATCTGGATCCTGACGTAGGATCGATCTTAAGCCTTCAGCAAACCCCATACCAATCTTAGGATTTATCTGAATCTGAGTTATTCCTGAGAGTCTATACTCTATGGGATCCTCTACCGTAATTATATTTGATACACCATCTTTTAGGTGTGAGAGTACGGAGTAAAGAGTACTTGTCTTACCGGATCCAGTAGGGCCTGAAACTAGAAAAAGCCTTGATGCAGATAAGGTACGTTTAATTTTGGTTTCAACCTTCTCTGAGATGCCAAGAGACTCTAAGCTGACATTCTCTAGCTCAGAGGAGAGGACTCTAATAACTAGATTTTCACCATGCGCGGCTGGCACTGCTGAAATGCGCAGATCTCGGATACCAAACCCTGTCTTGATCTGTGCTCTTCCATCCTGCGGCTTTCTACGTTCGGCGATATCCATACCGCACATCAGCTTAATCCTAGAAATCACCGCATTTTTAAGATTATTCGGCACCCTAAATAACTCGCGCATAATTCCATCCACCCTTGTACGCACCAAAAGGTAGTCCTTTTCGGGATTGAGATGTATATCACTTGCATTTAGTTGAAAGGAGTCATTATAAATCTTGTTTACTAACCGCACTACAGGCGCAGCTTCAAGATCATGCACACCGGCAGAAAGCGCGACTTCAGGAACGGTTTCTATAGTCGCCTCCTCTGCCACCGTCTCAGCAATAATATTATCAAGCTTTAAGTGATCAGCGTGATTTAACTTTAGAGCTAGCACAGACAGTATCTTTGCTTCTGCTGCTAGATATATATCTATGGGCCTTCCTAGACTAAATTCAAGCGCGGTCTTGTTTTCGTGATCAAGCGGATTAGCCCAGGCAACACAAATTCTCTGCGCACCAATTTTTATAGGTATTGCTCGAAACTCCTGCCAGCGTGCTAGTGAAACTTTATTAAGTGGTGGCTGATCAAGGATTGTAACTATGTCTTGCTCAATTATTTTACTTTCCGAGATCCAATTTACATGTAGATCTTTAGCTACTGCTTTAATTACTTTCTCTTCCTCAAATATCCCTTTGTTAGCGAAAAATGCGATTGGACAGTAATCATCCCCTGTGTACTCTCGTAGAGACAGCTCGTCGATTAATCTTAGCTTTAGAAGTAGCTTTAATAGCGCAGCTTGTGCACTGGCTGATACACCATTCCCTGACATCGAGACACCTCCCTGATCATTTGATCTAGAAGGGGAATCGACATTCGAATAAGCATTCTAAAGGTTTGGTGGCTAAATAATTTCTGGACGGGAACTACCTTTATTGCAAAAACTTATACTGGAGGCCCGAACAGAAACTATTTAGTATTAAAGCGCTTAGAGACATCCTCCCAGTTAATTACATTGGTGAATGCTTCGATATATGCAGCTCGATTATTCTGATATTTTAGATAGTATGCATGCTCCCATACGTCACAAACCAGTAGCGGAGTAACCACCCACTGTGAAAGATCCTGGTGTTTTTCAGCAGTTAATATATCAAGCGCCTTAGTCACGTTATTTTTTACAAGCAGTACCCAGCCTGAGGCTTCGACTGCTGCGCCTGCTGCTTTAAAGTGCGCCATAAAAGAGGCGAATGAGCCAAAGCGGTTATTAATAGCATCAGCCAATGCACCCGTTGGTTGTCCACCACCTTTAGGCCCCATATTTTCCCAAAAAATACAGTGTAGAAAATGTCCGGCACCGTGAAAAGCCGCCTCACGCTCCCAATGCTTTACTAAAGAGAAATCATTTTTCTGCCTTGCTTCTAAAAGTTTGGCCTCTGCATTGTTCAATCCATTCACATATGCCAAGTGATGTTTGTCATGATGAAGCTTCATAGTTTGCTCATCAATATGTGGCTCCAGAGCATTGTAAGGATATGGAAGTGGTGGCAGTTCATGTGACATAAGGTTGTACTCCTAAATATTTCAACTAAAAATAATATCTGCGCTTAGGTAGCTTAGTCTAGTTTCTCTGATGCAATGCTGTCAAATCAGAGTAAGGTCATAAAACGTTGTTTGCGATTTAGGCCGCTTTCGTGCATACTAAAAAGCATAGTAGTATTTACTCCAATGATTGATAGATTTTTCAAATCACTATTCCATGTGCTGGTATTGTTGGGCGTATCTCTTATTCTGACCGGGACAGACGCCTGTCAGGAGGACTATCAACTAGGTTCTCAGTCAGAGGTTGATGATGAGTCTGACGACGAAACCGTCAATGCAACACAGACGGCAGCTGCAGTAGCAACACAGACAGCGGCAGCAGTAGCAACACAGACAGCGGAGGCAGTAGCTACACAGACCGCGGCGGCAGCAGCAACACAGACCGCTGCCCCACTGGCTACCGAAACTGCCCAGGCAATTGCAACGGAAACTGCTGAAGCCGCTGAGTCACCTGAACCAGGCATCACCGAGACCGAGGATTTAAGCGCAGCCTCATTACTTAAGTCACTAGCTAGTCTTGCACCTGAGAAAAAAGCAGATGCTAGCAAAACTCCTCTACCTGTTGTGGTAGGTAGCGGTGGTTCAGCCTCGGGAAACAATAGAAACTGGCTTGGCAACATTTACACAGACAAGCCAGATAAAAACCTAGATTCCGACAATGATGGATTCACCAATCTGCTTGAGAGAGATCTAGGCCTTGATGCAGATGATTCTTTTTCTTTTCCGACAAAATTAGTAACACATATCTCGGTTCGTCTTGAAAATTATGAGAGCCTTAAAGCGCTTTATCTGGCTGATCCTGTAGATGGCAGCCCCGACTCAGATGACGATCAGCTAAGTGATGATTTAGAGCTTGCTATAGGATCTAACCCATCACAAGCAGACTCGGACAATGATGGGGTACTTGACTGGAAAGAGTTTGAAATAGGCTCAGATCCGATTGTCTCGGAAGCGTTGAGATAGCACCTGCTGAAAAACCGTTGATATTGCTTTATGATTCAACGGAAATTCTAGAAAGACATGCACAAGACTCAAACTGTACAATAACACAAATCCGATTAAGTAGTCGTAGGCATATAGACCTACTGCAAGGACCCATAAGATAATAATTAATGCTGTACGAGCTCTGCTTATCTCATGCCAACCAATCACCTTTGTTTTTGAAAACCAGTTAAGATAATGATAGGTGTAGGCATATGCAAGAAAGCGAGTAACCGCAGTTGATAGTGCAGTTCCATCACCGATTCCAAATAGTTTACTCAATTCATAATTAAGAGATACAAATGGCACTATTGCATATTCAACAGCGCTAATTAAATTAGCTTGAGTATCAGCAGTCGGCAGAAAAAGTGCGACTGCTGCGCAGAAAAGGAACACTACTAAGGAGAGGTAGGCGGAAAAACTCCGAGACTTAATAGCACCGACCAGAATAAATAGCCCGGTAAAGAGAAAGACATGCAGAATGGTCGGTAAAAACAGCACGACAAACGAAAGCCCCGGAAAGTACTGAGTCACCAATCGCAATACTACTAAAGTCAGCACAGTTATTAAGATTTTACTGGAGATACTTTCAAAGAAAGCCATCCCTAGCGCGGCACCGAAGGTCGCGCCAATCAAAAGCACAACCCAGGTGTCATTGCTTAATAAACTTCCACCAAGCAGCATGGTAAGCGGCAGCGCCGGGATAACAAGAAAGATCCAATCATACTGACCTGTTGTAAAAAATTTTCGGTCATATAACCATGAGATCTGTGTAAGGTAGTGCAAAGGCCCTAAAACTGCATAGGAAAAAATCAGGAGCTCACTAGGCAAGCTTAGCGCCGCAGCCATTGAGATGAGCATGAGTACTATATTTAAGTAGTTGATCGAATCTAATTTCACTTTACTAGCCTTAGTAGATCGGTTTTCATCATTTCCCTCAACTCGACCTGCGTCGAATAGAGGTTTTGTTTCTCCTCTGCATCTGTTAGCAGATTGAAGAGCGCATTTGGAAGACGCGGTTCCTGAGGATTGGCAAGAATTAGTTTCGTGCCTGTACTCTTTATAAGCGCCTGAAGTGCGCTCTCTCGTATCCCAGCTCTAGATCCGCGCTCTGCTAAAAACTCAGTGCGCAGCGCAACATTAACTTCACCTTTGTTCGGTAAAATATTTATGCCATCAATCCCTACTGGTAGATCAATCCCCATTAGATTAAGGACGGTGGGCATAATATCCATATTGGACACTAGGCCTTCTACCCGTTGCGGAGTAACCTTGGCTGGATAATATATAATTAATGGGACATGCAGGACCTCCTGATAAAGAGTTTGAGCATGTAAAACACCTCCATGCTCCATAAATTCCTCCCCGTGATCTGAGGCTATAACAATTATTGTATTTTCCAACAGTTTTAGATCTTTCAATCGATCAAGCAGATTTTTTAGCTGCTTATCTACCTCTTTTATCTCAGCATCATAGAGCGCCTGCATATATTCCAGATCGGCTGCAGATACCTCCTTGAAATCATATCTTATTTTTTCCTGATACAGATCTGTAAGTAGGCGCTTAATCTCGATTGGGTCCCGTGACTCGGAGGTAAACTCATCTCTAAATTCTACTCCTTTGAGATATGGATCATGCGCATCAAAATAGTTTATAAAGAGAAAAAAATTTGAGGCGCTAGCAGATTCTAGCCAGGGAAAGATCTCCGCATTAAGCTCATCTCCTCCTTTTTCACCATCAGCCTGAAATAGCAGGTCATGCAACGGTTCAGAGAAAAAGTTGATCAGACGTCTGGTACTAAAAGAGTCTAAGGTATGACGCCATTCAAAGAAATCTAGCCGGTCACTATAATATTGAAATCCTTGCGCTATTCCGTATTTAGCTTTGCAGTATGGACCAGCTACAAAGCCTGCCGTAATGAATCCGTTTTGACTTAAAATCTCTGCTAAGGTTAAGGCTTTATCATCAAGAGTTTGATGCGCTACATCTGCTTTATGCTCTGAGATGTACTCTCCCGTAAAAATACTTGCATGCGCGGGCAAAGTCCAGGAGGTTGTACTCAAAGCATTGGAAAATACAGCGGCATTTTTTGCAAACTCATCCAGATTTGGTGAAGTTTTACGCCGATATCCATACAGTGAAAGGTGATCGGCTCTTACAGTGTCGAGTGTGATCAATATAAGGTTTGGCTTGTCCTGCTTATCATGGCGTGTCGAAACATTTAATTTAGCGCCTCTACGTAGTTCAAAAATGTCATAGAAGAGTGAAACAATAATAAAAACCGAGGTCATAAAAAGTAGATTGCTGAACAATTTTGAACTTAGCTTGACCAGTCTGCTATTCTGAATTCTTATGATAAATTCAGGGCAGCATCGTAATGTAAAAACAAAGATAAATACTGCAACTATTCCTATCAACAAACCACTCTCGATCCTTGCCTCTGAATAGATCTCCTGCTCACGAAACAAAAACTCTTTCACGATAAGTTCAGCTGCTACAAAAAAGGAGAGAGCTAGCAGCAATGTAGACGGTACATACTGCCGTAACTGTGAACGCTTAAAACATGAGCATATAAGGAAGAAAAGAGTGCCATAAAATACTATGGGCAGCATTAGTGCCTGATAGATCTCAAACCACTCAAAACTCCGGTTAAAGACGCGGTAGAGCACATCAATTAACCCAAGAATCAATCCAAAGTATGTACCAAGCAGGAGTGGCTGCATAACCTGAACATTCTATCATAGTAACGCTGGGCGACAATTGAGCATTTATTCTAAATCCGGCAGTTGCCGGATTTAGGTCACCTAGTGCTCCTCCAAATAAGTTTTTTCACGTCTAGCATCACATCGTTGCCCCACCTTGTCACGCTTCTCAGTCGGAAAATCCTCGCAATACTCCAGTATTGCTGCGGATTTCCTCCTTCCGAGGCGTGCCAATCTGGGGCAACGCTGCGCGCTATACGTGAAAAAACTTATTTGGCGAAGCACTAGGTGAATCAGCTCTATCCCTTTTTTAGGTAAAAAAACGTATTGAATAGCACTACGTAGCGGGCTGGAAGCCCGCGGTCCCAGTATGTAAAGGTCTCTGAAAAATCCCAATCTTTCCGACAGAACCAGCTAGGGTATATCCCAATTTAGCAGAGGGCGCCTGGGTGAGTTGTTTCTTTCGGCCTGCCGCTTCTATCACTAAAGAAACTTTACGTTCCCTCACGAGCTGCATAATCTTTGCACGGGAGGTCACACGGTAACGAGCCTGGCTTGCAGGCGTAAGTTGATCCGCCACCTTTAGTCCAAACCTGTTTTCTGTACCTGGATAGGAAACGGCATGTGTTTCAAAAAGATACCCTGACCAGCCGGCATACACGACTTCACCAGGAACGGTCAAACCATCAATCTTCTTTGAAAGTTCCCGTATCGATCTGACATTCCAGGTCTCAGCATTTATCGGGTTTCCAATGCCAGGCACACCGATACCGGTTGCCGTATAGCGATCGATGTCATAAAGTACATTTTTAAAGTACACACTGAATATGAAAACGAGAAGTACAGCGGTTAGTACCTTATTATTAAGCCTTTCACAGATTCGTTTCAAACCGTAGGTCGCCATAATTACTAGAAATGGCATAACCAATGAATAATACTGTAGGTATGGAGGATCGGGAATAAAACTTACTACAAAGAGCGTAAGAAAAAACCAGACCTCCGCGGCACGACTTGTGGTGACACGCCATACTATCAGGAATGGAACAGATAAGAGAATTAAGAGTGGAAATTGATATCCGCCTAATTCAAAATTATGCCTAAGTGAAAAGAGTTTTAAAAAAATTAACTGTTTTGTCTCACCTGGGAGTTGGGCGCGGTTATCAGCACGGGAGAGGTGATACCCTAAATTATTAAAGATGAAGGCATCGAAATCATATAGCACAAATAAAAGAGCTGGAATCATGGCAAGCGCAAAGCCTAATATTAGAGCTTTGAGAGCGGAGTAATTTCTATCATATATATAGGTCAAGAACGGGACTACTAACACCACAACCACATAAAGTCGTGTTTCAACGGCGAGCCCAATCAGTAAGCCGCAGATAAAAGCCTTGCGCCAAGTGGTCTCTCCACCCTGTAATGCCACGAAGGCACCGAACAGCAGTAGAGCCGTTATTGGATATGATTTTATAGTAGTGTACCAAGGGAACACTAAGTTAGAGCTAAGAAAAAAGAGTATCGAGATTACTCCCCATAGGAAGGAGGTTTTAGATCTAACATAGTTAAATATTAGAGTGCCGCAAAGCGCACTAAGCACGGCTGAGAATCCACGCAGAATATCCCATGAAGGTCCAAAAAGCTTAACAGGAATCGCATATAAAAAAGGGAAAAACGGCATCTGCGGGTAGAAAAAATCAAGGTAGGGCAGCTCTCCTTGTGATACCAATTTTGCAGCTATGGCATAATATCCGGAGTCAAGCTCGATTAGGCGCGACTGTGATATAGGGTATAGAAAAAGGAGCTGCGCGATGAATAGTACTACACTTTCGATACTTTCTCTGTTGAGCAATTTTTTAAGATTCATTCCTACTTGCCTTAGATACGCTCATTAATTTTCGGTATGCCGTAAGCGATATCGAAAAGCTCCTGAAATTTTAACTTTATCTCATCAGGCAAGGAATTGCCGGAAGAACCAAGGTAGCCTAACGTTACGATTTCCTTATACACAACGAATGCTTTTTTTGCCCACTGTGTCTTTGGATACTCTCTTATGACCTGCTCAAGGTAGATCTCAGGATAACTGCTTACAACAAATGAAGAAATCTTCGAGTAACTTAATCCTAATAGATAGAGCGCCTCTGCACGCTTCGCATCCGGAAGATTAGGGTGCTCAAGGTACTGATGCAGCATGCCTGTGGCACGCAATAGTTCGACCGTGCGAGTACGCACCTCCCCTAGGCGATTCTCTGCTATGCTATCCCTAATCAGTGTAAATGCAAGAAGCAAAGGATCTGTACCGGATTTATAAGCCCCCCAATTTTTAATGGCTGCAAGCCACTGATCAATTTCAACTCTCTCGTAGTTTGAAAGCTTAGCTCTCTTTGCAAAATCCTGGAGACGTGCGTAGGCCTTAACAGGATCATTTTTGATTCTAGTATAAATGAGAAGCCAGCGTGCCAAGGCATCAGCTCTAAGCTCCTCGCTCTGAGGTGTCAGGGCTGCATTAAAGAATGCCTCCTCTGCCTGATCAAACTGTCTGCTTGCGAATAGAAACTCCCCTCTTGCAAGCTCATTTCGGAATGCCACATCCGTGTTCGAGTCAAAGAACTGAATATTGACGGCAAAGGTGGAATGACAACTAATACAGTGTGATGAGAGCTCTCTTAATTTCCAAAAACTCCAGCGCGGGTTATCTTTAAAGCTTACTGCTGCATCTGATATAATGCTCTGAACCGCTTTTAACTGTGCACCGAATCCTGGTGCTTTAGAATATTTTGTGTCAAAGCTCGATATCTTATGAAAGCCATCAGCCATTAAATTTATTTTCTGAAGAATAGTTTTACTGTTAGCAGGATTCTCAAAGCGTGGATTTGAGGCTAAATAAGGCTGTAATTCCTTAAAAGCTTTAAAGACACCTAGCATCGGTTTAGCAACTCTAGGGTCGTTTTGCGCTGACACAATACTGGGCAGAGAAGATATAATTAACAATACAAGGTAGAGATAAGAGCTTCTAAGCATATTCTGATCAGTTAAAGGTAAAATCCAGGCTCAGGTTAGCATAGAAGGAAGTGTCGTTCCACCTGGCTAATCTTCATATAATTTAGGGGGTTAGAAATGGGAGCTTGGATTAAACTTCGTATTATTAGAATGATTATTCTAATGGCTCTCATTAAGAAGGAGCGTTGCTCTGGAGCTGTTTTTTAGTGGTGATTACGACTTTTATCTGAGTTAAAGCAACCTACTTCCAGACGAGGATTCAGAAAAGTTGATTAGGCATACTTACTGCGTGATAATCATGGAGAATAGTGTTTTTAGATAAATATTGGGTAGATGATTTACTTCGGTACTTCACTTGAATTCAATTTCAACTGAAGTACCAAGATCGTAGTAAAGGTTTTACTCTCCGCAGGCACAGCCTGTTTCAAAAAGAACTACTTCGTTTTGAAACAGGCTGTTAGAGCTGGTCAATCCGACTGGCGGATGGCTTGTGGAGGAAAGAAATTGAATTCGTACGGAGAGATCGGTGGAGGGGTGGTAACCCTTCCTGAGCAGTTGCGCTTGGAAAGGTGGACGTCTGTGCCCGAGGGGGGGATCGAAGTCATCATCAGGTTCGTCAAGTGGTTCCTCTCCTACCGTGCACCTGGCTCCAAGCTCCAACTGCTCCTGAGTGGTCAGGGGGGCGAGAAGGAGTTGGAGTTCTGGATCGGCGAGCGTGGGGACCTGACAGTGGTCGGCGAGATGCCCAGGTCCCTCGAAGAGTGGGCCACAAACGACGCAAGGTGGCCGTTCAAGGAAAAAGCAAGAGCCGCGACGGCCTGAAGAGGAGGAAGACGATGCAAACTTGACACACACCCCACCAGAAACCCAAACCGTAAAAGTCAAACAGAAAGGATTTATAACTACGGTCTTGGGCTTCAACTATTTTTATTTAAAACTACAAGCCTGGGACCGCGGAGCTCCAGCTCCGCTAAGTATTGCATAGCAATCCGTAAAAAGCGGAGCTGGAGCTCCGCGGTCCCAGGGAAGATTCACCCAGAAATTATCCCGGCAAGATCCTCTATCCTTAAATTCCCGCCAGCACAGGAGAAATTTGTAAATAATATGCCCGGCACATGTGCTTTATCTAAATTACTATGACCGATCCATCTGCCGCTGCTTGAAAAGAGCTCCTCCTCAATACCTCCTATCGCACTTAGGTAAGAGACCCGATAACCAGGGGCTAGTCCTAGAATTAGATCCGGTGCAGATGAAAGGTATTTTCCTTTATATATACCATCTCTTCGATAAACCTTTGATACGACCGGATCAAGCCCGTAGCGCAGCTCCGCAAAACTCCTCTCTATCTGCGATAGAACCTGCTCACGATGACGCTCCTCAAGAATACCGTTTTTCTCCCTCTCTTTTTGATTTAGGTATATTCCACCATAACCAACTGCATACGCCTCGGTCTTTGACCAATTCACAGCCTCAAAATGGCTTGACGGCATTTCATGTCTAGTCTTAAGAAATCCTGCTTTTTTTAACCAGGTATTAATATTCACAAATTTGCGAAGCGGACCAAATCCGGATGGGGAGAAAAGAATAACTTTATCATCTGCTCCTATGCGTCCTAACAGATCTCCAAGAAAGCGATCTTTTTCCAGATAATACTCCTCTATTTTAGATGGAACTTTAGTAATTGAGCTGTCCCAATAGAGACTCTTAAGCTTTTCAGCGGAGTTGAAAACTACACTTAATACCTTATTATCCGCACGATCAAACTCGCTCCAAAAGATGCGCTCCCGCCATGCTTCATTTAGTTTAAGTAATTTTTCAAAACCTTCTAGCGGTAGATGACTTTTCAGCTGCGCCTCAAAATCATGATCTAAATTTAAAGTATCAAAATCATCGAGATACGGAGCTGGCTGTAAAGGCCTAATATAGAGCTTAAAAGTAGGTCGTACGGAGATTAGGTAGGCACGAAAGAGCATGCTCCTCTTTGAAAAGATCGAACTACGTAAACTCAAGCGAATAGGAGCGCTCCAGCTGCCTACTGTTATCTCTCTTACCGCCCCCTGTAAAAATACAGCACAGCTTTCAGACCCTAAACTTATTTTTAGGGGAACATTAAGATCTTGCTCTGCCCTCTTTGCAGCCCTGTAACAAAGAGCTGTTACTATCTCACTATTTACTACTGAAACTGGAACCGTACCTATATCACCTCGCCCAATCTCCTCTGCAGCGGAGGTAAAATATAGGGAGTTCAATTCAGCACCGTTCATAGTGATAGCTCCATGCTCAGCGAATAGCCTCCCTACTCCCTTACACACCGGATAACTTACGGGCCAACCGATAGTCGAGCACTGGATACCGCGCTTCTGCAGTGTGCTCCAGAATGGAGTACAACGTTGACCGCTAGATAATACTGGGCTTAACCAGTTTTTTTTATGGTATCTCTCTGTACGGTACGGTTGATAATTAGCAGGATCTCTTGATATCGAATCAAAGATCCCTAGCTCACCCGGATTAACACCACAGGCCGCGACACTCCACAGCACCTCTTTACAACTAGGGGTAGTGGTAGTTAACTGATTAAAATGTAGCTTTGAAAAATTAGGAAGTTTATTCTCAGCCTGAAGGCGGAGACACACACTTGGATCTAATCCGCCTACCCCAATTACAATGACCCGTGGTTGCTGCGACATTCCTAATCGTTTTTACCTTTAAAAATCCTAGCTATCCAACCAAGAAGTGGTCGCCAGAATAATTTTAGAATAAATGCAACAATTGCGACAGCTATGCCCAGCACTATAGGTGCTGCTGAGCCGATGGCGATATTACCGGTGCCAGGATCGATGTATGGGATGAGAATCATATGCATGGTGTGTAGCCTGGGACCGCGGACTTCCAGTCCGCTACGTAGTGCCATGTAATTCCTTTGCGGACTGGAAGTCCGCGGTCCCAGTCCACCGCACCTTACCCCGCCAGCTCAATCTTCTCAAGCGGTAATATTAGGCAAAACTTACTGCCATGTCCAACCTCTGAGCTTACCTCAATCTTTCCGCAATGCAGATCAATAATCCGGCTTACAACCGCGAGTCCTAGCCCAATGCCCTCACTCTCTCCCAGGCTTGAACTGCCGCGCGTAAACTTGGCGAAGAGTGATGGCAGCTCATCGCGTGGAATACCTCGTCCGTTATCCTCGATAAATACCCGTGCAAATTTTGCTAGTGAGCTTTCATAAAATCCATCGCTTCCGATATTAATCGAGATCTGCTTACTGTCATTATATTTTACGCCGTTACTAATAAGATTAATAAACACACGCCTAAGTAGAGATTCATTCCCCCAAACAACCGGTAATTCCCCGATGCCGATCTGAATATCAAGGGAATCTTTAAATTCAAGATCACTAATGACCTCCTCTACTAATTTTGCCAGATCAACCCGTGTCATATTAGCGGCTTTTGCACCGATCCGTGCAAAATCATACATCGCCTGCACGATCCCGGTCAGTCGCTCAGTACTCCGGCTTGCTCGTTGCAAAAGCTCGGTCATACGTGTATCGATTTTCCCTTTATAGGTATCTAGGATATACTCAATTTTCATCGAGAGCCCGCCCAGTGGGCCGCGAATATCATGCGCCACCATGGCGCTAAAGTCATCCAGTCTTTTATTTTTCTCCTCAAGCAACTGGTTGGCTTCTACAAGCCGGGCAATCAACCTTCGATTCTCATCCTCTAAGCGGCGGATGCGGAGAGCATGCCGCACAGCAGGACAGAGCTCATTTTCCCAGCTTTCATTTTTAACGATTACCTTGTCACAACCGGCATTGTAGGCATCCGCCACTATGCGTGGATCGGAGCAGTCTGAGACAACTAATACTGCCGGCTCATGATCCTGTAGTCTTAACTCATGAATCAGCTCAGGGACACCCTCTTTGACAAAGCTGTAGTCAAGAACCACTATATCAGAGAGATTTTTTTCTGCTGCGCGATTAAGCTCTTTGCGTGAGTCAAAGCCTCTGACATTAGAGCCTGGTATCTCTTTACTTAGAAGTGAAATTGAACGCGCTAAATTTTCAGGGTCGGAATCAAGTACCAGTATCCGTTCCTGCCCACGGGTTTCTACCTGGTCCATCGTTTTCCCTACTAAACAGCATTCTTAAGATAATTTTTGAGCCGAATTAAAGCTCGCGATCTGATCTGCGAAGCTCTAGACTCTGTCACGCCTAAGATCTCGCCGATTTCCTTCAGGTTTAACTCCTCATAGAAATAGAGACTGATCACAAGTCTTTCCTTCTCTGGAAGCCGGTCTAGTGCACGCGCAATCAGGCTTAGTTTTTCACCACCTAGAAGTTTTCCGAGCGGATCAGGTGATTTACTGGCAAACCACTCCTCTGCTTGAAAGCGTTCCTCTCCATGACCGAATCCTAGCTCTTCAAAGCTTAGCATCACTATGCTACCGACCTCACCTAGGAGCGCCTGTAGCTCCGTTACTTCAATACTAAGCTCACGTGCAACCTCTGTATCGGTAGCCGGTCTGCCGAGTTTCTGCTCGATTTTTTGATAGGCCTGTTCAATGCGATGGGATTTGAAACGTAATGATCTGGGTAGCCAATCCTGAGAGCGGAAGCTGTCTAGAATAGCGCCCCTAATTCTGAATTGCGCATAAGTTGTAAAATTTGTTTCATGCTTCGGATCAAACTTCTCTAAGGCGTCAACCAAGCCGATAATACCGGAATTTAACATCTCCCGTATATCAACATCCTTCGGCAAACGTCCCGAGAGTCGATGCACCACCTTTTTTACTAGCGGTAGATAACTCTTGATGAGCTCCTCTTTTTCGAAGTCATCAACACTTTTATACGCTTCTACTACACTTGGTTTAGGCTTGGCCACGATTCATCTCCTCATAAGTTGCCCAGATTCGGATCAACACCCTGCTGACTACACCAACTACTAAAACTGCCGCTACCGCCCGGAATGTTATCGATACTATACCTGCTCCGGCCATCATTCCTGCGACTATCACCACAGAGAACGCTATCAAAGATACCGCTGCAGCTAATTTGTGAATTCCTGCATACCTAATCTTCTTCGTCTTAGGTCCAGCGTTTGCTTTAGCTGTTCGTGCTGGTGTCTTTCCTTTAGTTGCCATTTTTAGTATCTAGCCTGAGCGTTCATTTCAAGGATCTCTTTAAAAAACAGCTGCATACCACCTTTTAGACGACTCCTTGGGAATTCGGCATCAATCTTCCGAGCTAGGGAAGAAATTGCCATGGCTCCTGCGCTACTAGGAAAAATCTCCATTAACGCACGCTGACTTTGTACCGCCTCCTCAATTAAACCGTCTCTGGGAATCGTTCCCCAGAAGTGAAGATGTACTTGCAAGAATCGATCTACAGATCGAGCAAGCTTCTTAAAGGCTCGCAACCCAGCTTCGGAATCTGTAACGTTGTTTGCGATTACAGAGACTGATTTCTCTCCGTAATTCTTAGCCAAAACCTTAATCAGGGCGTATGCATCAGTAAGTGAAGTTGGCTCCCCATTAATTACACAGACAACCTCCCCGGAGGCAGCATTAAAATGCATAACATCTGCACCTATACCACCTGCTGTATCAATGAGCAGATAATCAAAATTATAAGCAACCTGCTCGATAGCCTGCAGTAGCGCATACCTTTCAGTAATATTTAGACTTGTGATCGATTCTATACCGCTAGCAGCCGGAATGATTGAGATATTATTAGGCCCATCAACCATGACCTCCTCTAATGTACATTCACCTCTTAAGACATCATCAATTGTAAAACGAGGAGTTAATCCAAGCAGTATATCAATGTTAGATAGTCCAAGATCTGCATCCAGAACCAGAACGCTACGCCCCATTCCACCTAAGGCGATCGCCATGTTCAATACGGTATTTGTTTTTCCTACACCACCCTTCCCACTGGTGAAGCTCATGACCCGTGTTACTGAGCGCTTATTCGGAAATTTAAGAATATTGTCCTGAATCATATTTTAGTAACTCCTGTTAAATCACCTAAGAAACTCACTCCTTCCGCCCCTCCTCAATCGCAATCACACCTAAAGACTGCACTCTAGTGTTCGGTGCAATCTCCTGATGACTAATGACTGCTATACCCGGCACAAAACGCTCTACAAAATGGAACATCGCAGGACGAAGATGCGCCGGCACCAAAAGTACCGGGGTCTGTCCTAACTCTACAAATTTCTCACTCACTTTATTGAGCTTATTTATCAACATCTGCGCATGGCTCGGCTCTAAGGCAACGAACGAGCCTTCATCGGTACTTTGTAGTCCTTCACTAAGGGCACGTTCTAATGATGCTGCTAAGCTCGTCAAAGTCAGCACATTCTGCGCTGTAAGAAATTTATTTGTAATAGAACGACAGAGTTTTTTGCGCACAAACTCAGTCAGCCTCTCAGGGTGCTTAACGGTTGGAGCCCAGTCCGCAAGTGCTTCCAAGATTGAACGCAGATCACGTATACTGACCTGCTCGCGCAAGAGATTTGCTAAGACCTGCTGCACCTGTCCAATACTTAGCAATGTCGGTACAAGCTCCTCGACCACCTTTGGTGATTCTTTCCTGACGTTATCAAGCAGATGCTGCACCTCCTGTCGACCAAGCAGTTCATGCATGTGTGTACGCACGATCTCAGTTATATGTGTAGTGATAACAGTCGATAGGTCAACCACCGTGTAACCAGAGAATTGAGCCTTTTCCTTATCGGACTCTGCAATCCAAACAGCATCCAGACCGAAAGCCGGCTCCTTAGTTGGGGTGCCTTTGATCGGCGTACTAACGTTGCCCGGATCCATCGCCAGTAAATGTCGTGCCTTAAGCTCTCCGCCTGTGATATTAGTACCTTTAAGTAAGACTCGGTACTCACACGGCTTAATGCGCACGTTATCACGGATATGAATAGGTGGAACGATAAACCCGTAATCTAGCGCGTACTGCCGCCGCAGCGATCTAATTCTCTCAACCAGATCTCCGCCTTCAACAAGATTAACGAGTTCATATCCAAGCTCTAGTTCAAGGACATCCATTCCAAGAAGCTTGGTAACCTCCTCTGTACTACCAGGAGTAGGACCTTGCGCCTCTTTGGCGGAGGCAGCCTCCTCTTCCGGTTTAGCCTTATCTTTGTTAAGCAGGGCGCGTTTAATTAATCCAAGACCTCCCATAATTGCTGCGAGGGTAATAAACGGCGTGAATGGCAACCCTGGAATAATGGCAAATCCAAGACATACTGCCGAGGTGATGAATAACGGCTCCTTGGTGCGGCCTAACTGCCCTAGCACTTCTGAGCCAAGATCCTCACCTGAACCGGCACGTGCTACGATAAGACCGGCAGCTACCGAGATAATAATTGATGGAATCTGCGCAACTAGTCCATCTCCGATCGTAAGAAGAGTATAGGTCATCGCGGCAGATTTCCATTCCATCCCTTTCTGGACTATTCCGATAAATAATCCGCCAAGAATGTTAATACCGGTAATAAGTACACCCGCCTGCGCATCACCAGCCACGAATTTTGCGGCACCGTCCATAGCACCGTAGAACTCAGCCTCCATCTGTAACTCTTTACGACGTACCTTAGCTTCCTCCTCTCCGATCAGTCCGGTGTTTAAATCGGAGTCGATCGCCATCTGTTTTCCGGGCATAGCATCCAAAGTAAAGCGCGCTGCTACCTCAGCGATACGTCCGGAACCTTTGGTAATTACCCGCAGATTGACGATACTGATAGCGATGAAGATAACGATACCGATCATGTAGTTCCCAGCAATTACAAATTCCCCGAAAGCCTTGATGACATGCCCCGCTGCCTCAAGCCCCAGATCCCCGTTTAGAAGAATTAGTCTTGTTGAGGCGATATTCATACCAAGGCGAAAAAGGGTAGTGATAAGCAAAATAGCTGGAAATGAGGAGAAAGCTAAGGGCTTATCCATATATAATGAGACAAACAACACCACTAAGGAGATCGTAATATTGAGAGCTAAAAAGACATCCAAGAGAGGGGTCGGTAGCGGGAAAAGCATGATCATCAGAATACCGACCAGGATTATTGGTATTGCAAGATGAACATAGACTGACTTTGGCATCTTCTTAGCCGTCTGAATTGCCGCTCCTTTATTTGAGCGCGCTTTAGCCAATCCTTTTTTCGCTGCTTGTGCAACTGCCATAACTAGTTCGTCCTATAATCTCTTGCGTAGTTCGGGTTTTTAATTTTGTAAACGTATGCCAACACCTCTGCTACTGCTCTAAAGAGCTCGTATGGAATCTCTGAACCAACTTCTGTTGAGGCGTAGAGTGCACGTGCCAACTCCTTGCGCTCTATGATCGGCACCCCAGATTCCGTCGCAACCTCTCTGATCCGTTTTGCTAGATGATTTTTACCTTTAGCCACTACTGTTGGTGCGCCCATGGCGTGACGATCGTACTGTAATGCGATCGCGTAATGAGTTGGGTTTGTGATAACAACATCTGCTTTAGGAACTGTGTTTTTTATGCGCTGTAAAATTCTTGTGAGTCCTTTGTTGATGATCTTCCTCTTTGTTTCCTCATCACCTTCGACCGACTTTCTTTCATCTTTAACCTCATCCTTGGTCATCTTGTTGAATTTCAGCCATTGATGTTTTCCCCAGAAATAATCAAAAAGCGCCAAAGGAATTAAAATATAAAGGATCCTCCAAAAAAGTTTATCAACCGCAATTCCCGTAAATGATAGAAGATAGTTTATATCGGTAAACATCAGCCCCAACATATAGGGAGCATATCCCTTAAGACCGTAGTAGCCGATCGGAAGAATTAGAAGAAGTTTTAGGAGCTGCTTTCCAAAGTTTACTATGCCACCGATTGAAGCGATCCGTTTAAATCCAGCCAATGGATGAATAAGATCCCATCTGAATTTGATCCATTTCTCCCTAACATTCCAATTAGTTTGCAACATCACCACAAGAATCGCAGTTGCGGAGACCGCACCAACGAGCATAAAAATCTTCGGAGCAAGGAGGTATAGTAAGCCTATAAATCCCTGATACAGGATCGGCAACGATAGATCCTCCTTAAGATTTATCATCAGAAAGGATTTGATCATGACCGTCTTCATATCCTCCATGAGCGAGGCCCAAAGGAGTGTTAACATGAAAAATCCAACAATTACCGAGATTACCTGTGTTAGCTCATGCGAGGAGTAGATCTGCCCATCTGAACGTAATTTCCCCATACGCCGTTCGGTCGGCATCTCTGTACGTTCTTCCGGTGTTGAGTGCTCAGACATGGTTTATTTAAGGCTCCGTTAAAGACACGAGTATCGATAGGTTCTATAAAGCAATGAATATGCCGTACCTTTATGGAGCTATATATTTGAGATTGCTAGATAAAATATTAGTCCTAGAGTCATACTTCGGGTCATTTGAAAAGCTTTGTGTCAAAGACGTGACGGCGAGAAATACAACCTTAACTCATTTATTTGTAATATAACGACGTTTAAAATATACTTTGGCGGTAGTTTGATCTTTTAAAATTATTATTCGGGTAAATATTTTTTATCTCTCGATAATTTAACTGGGACCGAGTGCATCCTTGCCCGCATGATCGAACTTGCAATAGCGATCAAGCGGGCTGGAAGCCCGCGCTCCCAGTTAAATTATCGAGAGGTAGTAGCTTAAAAGGTTTTATTCCTGCTGGTAGTGAGTTGAGTTTAAAAGGCTGAACTCACTATCAGCAACTAAAAGCGCTTCACCTTGGGGGTGGGGAGGCTTTGAGTGGCGGATCTCAAGTCGGAGGACGAAGAGATGAAGTTTCGCGGAAGGGAGTTGGTTGTTGCCGTTCTTGGCGCAGGGAACATCGGGCCTTTCATCGCCCTGTTCTTTGCCCAGAAGAGCGTCCGTGTAGTGCTTCGTGACATCGATGCCGCTGCCCTCACGAGGGCAGAAGCTGCGATTCGCGGAGTGGTCAGGAAGAATGTCGAGGCGGTGATGGCAAACATCACCTTCACGACGGATCTCGAGGTGTTGGTGGGAGCCGATCCCTCTCTTGTAATCGAGGCAGTGACCGAGAACGTGGATCGGAAGCGCGCAGTGTTCCAGGAGATCGGGAATCGGCTGCCGAGAGCAGTGCTCGGAAGCAACTCCTCGTACAACTCTGTCCGTCAGTTCGACACGGATGTTCCGAATCCAAGCCGGGTTCTCAACATCCACTTCTTCGGACCGGCGAACTTCAACCCCGGGTTGGAGCTTGCTGCCGGAACGAGTACCGATCCGACACTGATCGCCGATCTTGAGCGGCTCTTCTTCGCGCTCGCGAAGCAGGCACTCATCGTCGGATCGGAGCCTGGATTCGCGTTCAACCGGTTGTTCGTCCCGATGTGCATGGTGGCGTTTGAGCTCTGCAAGAAGTACGGTCTCACCACCAAGGAGTTGGACGCCATCACGATGGAGGTCCTGGGTGGCCGGATCGGATTCTTCGGGGCCCTCAACCTGACTGGCGGCGACCTGCTGACGGCTGAAGGGATCGAGCTCTTTGCGAAGGCCTATCCGGCCTGGGCCGAGTTCTTCAAGGTCCCGGAGGAGCTCGCGCGTGTCGTTGCAGCGCTGAAGAACGGAAACCCGCGGGTCGACTGGGATGTTCCGAAGCGGGACGAAGTCGTGAAGATCGACGAGACAGTCTCCGCAAAGGTCGAGGAGGAGCTTCTTGGCGCCTTCTACGGACTCTGCGGCTGGCTCCTCGACACCAAGACCTGTGAAGCGTCGCAGCTCGAGATCGGCATTCCGGCCTCTCTTGATCGATCGAGGCCCTCCGAGCTCGTGCGGTTTCACGGGATGCCCCGACTTGCGGCGCTTGTTCAGAAGTACGCCGCAGCTCACCCGGGCTTCCAGGTTCCGAAGGATCTGGAGGCTGGTCAGACGACCTACGTCGCGCTTACTAGGCGCGATAACTTCCGGCATCGAAGGGTCGAGGGTGGTGTGGTTCTCGAGATCTCCAATCCCGATGCGATGAACTCCCTTCGGCCGGAGATGTATGACGATCTCCTAGCCATCCTCGGAAACATGCAAGGCGAAGCCAACTGGGTCGTCATCACCGGCTGGGGACCTACGTTCTCAGCTGGCGCCGATGTTCATCACTTCGCCAAGATCCTGGAGGGAGACGGCCGGCAAAGCGAGGGCAAAAAGATCTCGGCGCGGGGCCAGGGCGTGGCCCGCAAGATCTATGAGCTCTGGACCAACGGTGTGCCAGTAGTGGCGGCGATCAACGGTCTTGCAGTTGGTGGCGGACTTGAGATCGCTGCGGCCTGTCAGGCGCGGGTCGGTCTCGCATCCGCTCAGATCGGCAGTCCGGAGGTGAAGCTCGGCATCCTCCCTGGTGCCGGTGCCACCGTATTCCTGCCGCGGGTCACTGCACCCGCGGCGGCTATGGCCTTCATGCGTCGAGGGAGAATCGAACCGGTGACCTCTCACTTCGGCAAGCAGTTCTGCCCAGAGGTGGTCGAGGGGCCGGAGGAGCTCCTCCCGCGTGCTATTGAGCGAGCAAAGGCCTTGACTGCTGTGCAGCCGAGCGATCGCCCTCTGCTCGATACTCCCGTTACCTTTCCGACGGAGGGGATGCCTCCTCATGACGAAAACCTCGGGACGTCAAGCGCTGTTGACGCCCTGCTCCTTAGCTGCTGCAAGGAGGGATTCAGTGGTGGCATTGAGGCGGCCTTCGGAGCAGAGCAGAGGTTCTTCGGCGAGGTCTGCATGACTGACGACGCCAGAATCGGCATCAAGGCACACCTCGCAAGGCAGCCTCCGGTCTGGCTCAACAGCTGACCGACTCATCTATTCAGCATACTGTGAGGTTCGCGGCCGGGGCGGGGGAAATACATTTCCCCCGCCCCAGGGGCCGTAAAGGTTCCCTCAGGCTACGACCTCTCGAGTTGATTTAGTTCTTATCATTCAATCCGAAGGGAGGAGGCTTACCGCCACTCCTGACAAGATTTTTCCAGGATTTATCAGCTTGAGTCTCTTTCGGTTGACAGTAGGCATTCCCACGGTTCTCCCGCTTCGAGCAGTCGGCATATATTCCACGCTCGGCGAACATGTTGTCCATACCTGTCATTGCAAAGATGCCATCAAAGTAGCCACCTGCAAAAAGCACAATTAGGACTAAAGTTAGTGCTGCGGTTGAAGCATAGAAGATCTGATTATTTACCTTCTTTCTTTGACGCTCCGCCTCATAGGCTCTTAACCTTTCCTTAACCGCTTCATCTGCATCATTGATCTTTCTCGGTGCCATAAAACAACGTTAGCAAAAATAGTAATAGCTCTACTATTGGTATCGGCAGTATACGAAATATTCTTAAGGTGTTGAAAATAATGAGAACTTTAAGTTATTTAAAGCTTTTAGCCCATATATTTAAAGAGAATTAACGCGCCTAGTTGATGCTACGATTAACTGTATATTTTCCACGCAGATCATGCTAAACATCTGTTTGATGTACATATTTTTCTGATACGTTGTGGCAGAACATTCAGCAGTAATGCAAATTCCTTCCCAAACCGTGTCCCACTTCTGGGTGGCTTCATCTTCTTTTTTTACTTCTGCAGTTTTTATTGCTCCTCCATATGAGACAGATTGTGATACTACACTTAGTTTATATGACTGCGATGGTGCTTTATTTAAAGAGCTAAAAGCAACTTTTCCAAAAGCACGTGTAGGCGCCATTGAACTTGATCAACTATTAAACGAATGCAAACTGGAGAGTGGATTTAAGCATGCACAACTTAAGCTTAGCTCTACAGCCGGCACCACCCATAGACTCAGAATGTTTAATAATGAAAGTGCCAGTACATATCAGCCCGCTACTATAGTTTACGATGGTGATGCAGAATTCTATCCGCTCAATTTAGGAAAAGGACTAAGTAATTACTTAGCATTAACTAACCCTGGTGACGGAGAGATCGGTGTTAAAATCCGACTTTTTATCGGGAAGCGTACCCCCGACATTCAATGTCAACTTGCTGCCCACGCTTCTCGGATAGTGCACCTTGAAACTGAATTTTCAGAGTTCATAGATAATGTTGTAGCTGCAGGCGAGGTGCGCGCATATATCAGAATAGTTACAAGAGCAGCTGATGGTGTTGGTTTAACTCTGCTTGAAAGAACAGAGACCGGCAGAAAAGAGGGGCTTTTTACAGTAATATCGTAATGGCTGGAATTAAGTGGAATGCATTTATACTCTCAAACACTCTGGTTAAGAGTATCGTTCACTTTTTTCCTAATTCCGGCGGGGTGACAGCGCCATACCCAGCTAATTGTAAATTAAGTCTGTGGGGTGAAAAACTCCCTCGTCAACAGCTTACACTTGAGGGTGCACGGGTTAGCCAGCCTGACGGAGTTGCACTAGAAGACGCATTCCCTGTATTGAAAGGTGAATTAACAGGGCTATTTGGAATTGAGGTAGAGCTCACAGGGACACAGGCACGTGCAGATCTGGGTCAGTCCGGATGTATTATCGAGTTTTATTCTAAAGTACAGACTGTGCGGTATCGTGCCCGCTCCTTGGAGCAGTATCAGAACCAGAATAGTGCCGCAGTCGGGTTTGCAATTAAAGATCCATTTCTATGCGGATCGATCATTGTCATGAACGGCTCACAGAATCAGGTTAAGCCTGCGGTGTATGTAGCCGGCAAAGATAGTGAGCGCACATTTTTATCACTTGATGCAGTAGCACCACAAACAGTGACCGAACTGCCGTTTGCAGAGCAGTTTCTCTCAGAGCTTCCAGCACAGGAGCTTAGCTGGGGACTTACACGAGCTGCACCGATCTATTTCGAGAAAACGACGCCTGATGTAAAATATTTTATCCTTTACCGGGATGCGGGTACAAAGAGGCCAGTTTCGGTTGATTGTATAATATGAGATTTGCAATATTCACCCCATACGGAACAGTTAGTCAGGAGGTAGGGGTAATCTATCTCCTGGCAAACTACTTAAAACCTTTATTTCAACAGGTAACATCACTTTCCTGTAACGGTGCATTTTCAAGCTGTGCACGTGATGCCGAAACAGGCTGGAACAGAAAACTTACACACTGCTTTTACTGCAAACGTGAATCAAAAGCTTTAGCTCAGTGGAGCGGAATTGAGGGAAAAGATCTCACGACTTTTATCAGCAGCGAAGAGCATCTGCGCGGCGAGCGATGGCTTAATAGTATCCCTGTCCAATCTTTAGATAGTGTTGAATATAAAGGGGTGAAGCTCCTAGATCTTAGCAGGGATACATTGCATGCCCGTCTTAACGGCTCCGAGGACCTCACTAATCCTCAGCATCTTGCAATCGTAAGAGAGCTTCTTTTAGTTGCTATGCGCGCCTCTTACGCCTCAGAAAAGTTCCTGAGCAGCTACGTGCCAACCTTATCCCTTGTTGCTGGCGGCAAGGATATCCTTAGCAAGAGCTTTATTGCACAGGCACGCAGACTCAAGATGGATACTGCAATTTTCGAATGGGAGCTTCATTCCCGTGCTGTTGTTATTCATCACCCGCATAATCTCTCCTCTTATAGATGCGAATTGATGTTAGAAGATGTTCTGCATACCCGTTCTGATAATAAGACCTGGTCTGCGGAGCTAAAAAAGGTGCTGGAAGATGTATTATCATTTCTTGAGATCTCCGACGCACAACTAGTGCTGCCGATTGCGCAATAACATGTCGCTCTAATTTTTTACCACAGAGGACTTAGAGATAAAATCTGTTTTGCTCTGTGCTATCCGTGTTCTCTGTGGTAAATAGACACAGTTGAATAAACATCCGATTAGTATGGAACTATCTTTCATTAAAACCGACCAATATGTCTGGGGCCAGGAGCAGATCCTTTGGGGTTTTGATCCAGCACATCAGTATACCCTTAAAGTATTAGAGCCAAAACCAGGTAAAGCAGGATGTTTGAGCTTACAGTATCACAAAGAGAAGAGTGAATCATGGCTGGTATTAAGCGGTGCTGCCTGGATACTTATGGTGGTAGAGGGAAAAGTTTGCACCCGTATTATGAGGCGGGGTGATCTACAGAACATACCTACTGGGACCATTCACCGGATAGCCGCAGCAAGCTCTGATTTAAAAGTTTTAGAACCATCTACGCCTGATCGTCACGCTGCCGACAAAACTGTTGTAAAGGATGTTATTCGTCTGCATTGTTTTCATGGGAGGGAGGTAAGCGCACCTGGCGATGAGTCTCAAAAACAGATAGTCAATGATTGTGTAACTGTGTCGCAAACTGCCATGGACAGCATTGCTGCCGGCAATACGCCAGAGGAGTTTAATCCAGAGCTTTTACTTAAGCTTGGAGGTACAAAGGGTATTTTTTAGTATAGCTTGTGGTTAGTGCACTGTATTATTAGTTCCTACTGGGAGCGCGGGCTTCCAGCCCGCTATGCAGTAGCAATTAAATCGTTTGCGGGTAAGATGCCCGCGGTCCCAGTAGGAATCATTGCCACGTTACCTCTACCTCTTAGGTCTCAGATCTGCCTTACGCATACGAAGACTCTTAGGTGTAACCTCCAGCAACTCGTCATCTCGAATGAAATCCATGGCCTGTTCAAGACTCATCTTGTGAGGAGGTGTAAGAATGATATTCTCATCCCGCCCGGCTGCTCTTATATTTGTAAGTTTCTTGGTTTTAGTCGCATTTACCCAGAGGTCGTTATCACGGTTGTGCTCACCTACAATCATGCCGCAGTACAACGGCTCGCCAGGATCAACAAAAAGGATACCGCGTGGCTCAAGGTGGAACAGGCCGTAGGCAACTGCTTCGCCCTCACGATCACAGACTAACGAACCTGTTACCCGTGATTGTATCTCTCCACGAAAATCCTCATAGCCATCAAGAATTGAGTTCATGATGCCGGTTCCCTTGGTATCCGTCAAAAACTCATTGCGATAACCAAGCAACCCGCGTGAAGGCACAGAGAACTCTAAGCGCACACGCCCAGTTCCGTGATTTACCATATTGACCATGCGGCCCTTGCGCATCGCCATCTTCTCGGTAACGATACCGGTGAATTTGTCATCGCAATCAATCGATAACCGTTCAATCGGCTCCTGAATTTTTCCGTCTGCCTCCCTAAAAATAATCTTTGGACGGGCGACGCTCATTTCAAAACCTTCTCTGCGCATGGTTTCGATCAGAATCGCCATCTGAAATTCTCCGCGCCCTTTAACTACATAGCTTTCTCCGCCAGGCGCTCTCTCTATCTTCAGAGCAACATTATGCAGTCCCTCTTTATTCAGACGCTCTCCGATCTTACTAGCTAAGACATATTTTCCCTCTTTCCCTGAAAATGGCGATGTATTAGCAAAGAATTCCATTGAAACTGTAGGATCATCAACTGTCAGACGCTTTAAGGCTTTAGGCTGTTCTTTGATACAGATAGTGTCCCCAATCTCGACTTCATCCACACCAGCCAATACGATAATATCCCCTGGGTGAACCACATCTACGTCTTTAAAAGAGATTCCGCTATAAACCTGTAGCTTAAGAATGCGAAGCGGCAAGACTGTGTTGTTCCGATCTATCCGCACTACCGAATCATTTACCTGGGCACTGCCATTAACGACACGCCCAATTGCTAACCTGCCGACATAATCGGAATAGGCAAGATTTGAAACCAACATCTGAAACGGCTCAGCCGTGTCATATTTTGGCGGCGGCATGAAATCGACTATAGTATCAAAGAGTAAAGAGAGATCTTTACCTCTATCCTCAAGGGTTTTTTGTGCAATACCATCTCTGCCTATCGCATATATTACTGGGAAATCAATCTGCTCATCATTGGCATCCAAGTCAATAAATAGATCATAGATCTCATCCAGAACCTCCTTAGCACGAGCATCCTTACGATCGATCTTATTAACAACCACAACTATTTTTAACTGCCGCTCTAGTGCTTTGCGCAGCACGAACCGTGTCTGCGGCAAAGGTCCTTCTGAGGCATCAACTAAGAGAATGGCTCCGTCAACCATGCCAAGTGCTCGCTCTACCTCTCCACCAAAATCGGCGTGACCAGGTGTATCAACGATATTGATCTTGACCCCCCTCCAATTTACAGCGCAGTTCTTGGCAAGAATAGTGATACCCTTCTCACGCTCGAGATCCATACTATCCATAACTCTCTCTGCGACGGCCTGACCCTCACGAAAAGTCCCGGATTGGCGGAAGAGATTATCTACTAAAGTAGTTTTGCCATGGTCTACATGCGCTATAATGGCAATATTACGGATTTTTTCATTAGTTCGAAAATTTTTCATAATTATAAGTAATCTTAAGAAGCCCGTGGTGACGCGGCTTTATTAGGAATTAGCTGCACCGGGCTTTGCATTAGTCTCTAGCGCTCTTACCCTAAACTCCAATCCATGAATGATTTCCTGTGATTTGGTTAGATCTGCTCGAACCTGAGTAATAGTTGTATAAAAGTTAGCTATCATTACCACGACACTAAATATAATGAGCAGGAAAATTAAACCTACGAAATGAGCACCTCCAGAACTTTGACCAACTCTATTTTTCACGGGTGGAGTATAGAACGAAAGAACTAACTTCGCAAGGCCCAGTAGCTTGCGGAGGCAACCACTGCTATGTGAATAACAGTAATTATTAAACCATTTAAATTATCAGAAACTGCAGATTCAAGGACCAGTCTGAACGTAACAATCAGAGACAGTACAACAATACTCCAAGCGAGCTTGACGTTAAATGAGATCTGTTGAGCCACTCTTCCCTACCTTAAAAGGGTAAGACGCTCCTGCAACTCATCCGGATTTCCTTCGTAAGTACGAAGACTGCCTTGTAGCTGCACCGGATCTAGGTCCAGATGATTTGCAACCCAAGCGAAGCTAAACGGCTTCTTCGGAAGAAGCTTGCCAAAAAGCCACTGCCTCGCGCTACGAACGATATGCCGCTCACAATGAGCGGTCCCAAATGCATCACATATAGCTCTTGCAAGGACAGCCGCAAGAAGGTTCCTCTCCGGCTTAACTGGTGACTGCGCTTCTAAATCTTCTTCACGCTCAGAATCAAAACCACCTAACGGATTTGCATTACCCATACTAATTTACACCCCAAATATTTAAAAACCTTACGAAAGAAAAACTCCCTACCACATGCACTCACTAGGGCCACAACCAACAACCGCCTGACGAAAGCCCATAAGCTCAACTTCTACCGGTTTAAACTAAATCCTGTCAAGTACTTAATATTAAATACTTTTAAGTCAGATAAAATAACATATTTTCCCTAGATCTAGTTCTACCCAAGTAAACGACTGTTTATATGACAGAACCGGAATCGGCATTGATAGTCACTTCTATTGACAGATAGATCCATATTATTTATCCTACCGTGCTCAAACTTTTCGATATTTTAAGAATATTTACCCAGATTTTATGTCAAAGAAACTATTTGTAAGTAACATCGATTTTGAAATTACCGAGGAATCTCTTCGTGACATGTTTACCACTGTCGGGCCGTGCACCAGCGTAGTGATGGCTTATGATCGTGAAACAAAGCGCTCAAAAGGCTTTGCCTTTGTTGAGATGGAGAAGGATGATGACGCTATCAAGGCTATTGAGGCGTTGAACAATAAGGCAATTAATGGACGCCCCATGAAGGTGGTTGAGGATCGCGGCAAAGCCTCCTCAGTTGGTGGTTCTCCTCGTGCAAGCTCAGGTGAAGGTGGCGGTGGCGGCGGACGACCAGAGATGCTACCTCCAATTGCTAGAACTCAACTCTTCCGTAGGCATAAGAAGCTAGATCCGTTTATGCAGGATCCGACCAAGTCGATCGACTTCAAAGATGCTACTATGCTTTATAAATTTCTTAGTGAGCGCGGCAGGATTCTTTCACGTCGCATGACAGGACTAAGTTCATATAATCAACGTAAAGTGTCTAAGGCCATTAAACGCGCTCAGGCGATTGGGTTGATGCCTTATACTACGGTGCAGAAGTAGGAGCTGGGCTGACTGGGACCACGGGCATCTTGCCCGTCAGTTTGGCTTTGCAGCTGAGTTCAGGCGGGCAAGATGCCCGCGGTCCCAGTAACTGCAACTTCCCATTTTTATTTCACTTCCTTCTACTTACCCTTTTCACTAGGCGTAAAGTAACCTTCAACTGTAAAATCCCAATAATAGTTAGGTGGACTGTCGCCATTCAAGCTAAACTTTAGAGTAATCACAGCACCCTCAAGACTTTCAACTGTCTCAAGTAGTGCCCTTATCGCATCTACTACTCTCTTGCTTCCTGGGCCTAGTGGAAGATTGGTTAAATCCTCCTTGTCGATGGGGTAGTTACCAAAGTCACTGTCAACTATAATTTCACCTCTAAGTCCAGCCATAATTTACATCCTAAAATAGCTAAAAATAATCATGCACTTACACAAACTCTCTTCACAGCATAACCTTCTCACCACAGTTATACCGGACAACCTAGCTTAGTCAATTATAACTCGGCTTAATATTGACCGCGACACGAATATGTCCTTATATTTACTAGATATAAATCTGCCGACTATCGATCGGCAACTTAACACACTTTTCATCGGACAAGGCATGCTTCAACATTTCGAGAGGCTTGGATTCAATAAAACCGAAACAAAGATCTATCTGCTTTTAGCAGAGATTGGTCGCGCCACTGCTAACCTCCTAGCTAAGCGTGCTCAGATACCACGTGCAACATGCTACTCCATTCTAGACGGCCTCGTTGCCAAAGGACTCGTCTCTAAAGAGCAAGATGAGGCTGTTACTATCTATGTTGCCAATAAACCAGAATCGTTACTTGCTCTAGTTGATCAGAAGCGGAAAAAGGTAGAGCTTGAGGCACAAGTTGCATCAGAGGTGGTAAAACTTATTACTCCATATTTTAAAAGCAAAAACTTCTCCGTCCCGCGCCTACAATTTTTTGAAGGCGGGAAGAATGTGGAACGGATGTTGTATGATCATCTAGATGAGTGGTTTGCAAGTATGCGCGCTGCTGACAACACCCTTTGGGGTTACCAGGATCACACATTTGGCATTGAATACCTGGCTTGGCTTAATCTTTATTGGAAGCAAAAAGATCCGCAACACAAAATCTGCCTCTATTCCAATGCGCCTGGAGTTAAGCAGCAGCAAAAATTTAAAATTCCAAATCGAGAGATACGGGTCCTCAAGGAAGATTTCGAGCTGCAAAGTACGCTTTGGGTGTCAGGTGAATTTCTTACAATGATTATGACGCGTCAGCGCCCATTTTACGCTTTTCAGATCAGGGACAGAGTGTTTGCATCTAATTTGCGAGCCTTTTTGAAGCTGCTCTGGAATTAATGAGCCTACTGGGACCGCGGGCTTCCAGCCCGCATATAGCTACTGCTAGTTAGATCAAGCGGGCTGGAAGCCCGCGGTCCCAGTATTTACATACTTTGAATATAATCTACTTTTTATCCGCGGCCTTCTCAATCTTCTGATCATTCTCGTCCTCAGCCCATAACGGAAAGCGGGTAGAATAACGGGCATCGTCGAATATAATTTGAAGACCTTTGCGATTGCGCATATTTACAAAGACAGGGGCCTTTAGATTGGCGGTTGTCATGCGAGGATCGGCACGCACTGTTACTACCACTAAGAGCGCATACTCATCAGATTCCTGAAGATCAATCTCCTTAGCTCCGCGCGGGGGCTTCACATCATAGTTCTCGCCAAACTCAAAGCCATCAACCACTACAAAGGCAAGACTAGGATCGTCGACCGCATGCAGCCAGGAAAAGGGCGGTTTATGATCGAGCATTACGAACCGTTTTGCAGATGGGAAGCCTATCATTCCACCAGGAATTTCGATCAGGCTATCCTCAGGCACAGTAAATTCACCAAATCGGGTGCTCTTTACCGTCATGTCAGGACCTGTATATCTGCGCTCTTCACTCATCTCTTATAATCCAATCCACTGGGACCGCGGGCTTCCAGCCTGCAAACGAACTAGCTGCCATTCAGTTGCGGGCTGGAAGCCCGCGGTCCCAGTCAGTCGATAATAACTTACACCAGCCAACTACCTTTTCTTACGAATAATAATCTCCGGCTCTGCTCCCTTACTTTGTGGAGCTGAGAGGGCTGTCGCTACTCCAAGTTTGCGTCGCTTCTTATTACCATCATCACCGGCCGGCTTCTGCCCTTGCCACCCAGTCGGCAATCCACTCAGCGCATCTGCTCCAGTTACACCTTCAGCCGCTTGCAAATTCTCCTCGATGATCTGCTTATAAATCTCCTCCCGGTAGATTCTAAACTCCTGTGGCGCATCAATTCCAACTCGAATCTGATGACCCTTAATCTCCACGATCGTGACCTTAATACTGTCACCGATGTAAAGACTCTCACCCGGTTTTCTAGTAAGTATAAGCATCGCGCCTTCCCTGGCCCTAAAATCTGAGCTTCCTGATGCTCAGAAAACAATAAACTGTAGATAATCCTAAATCCGGCTGTTGCCGTATTTAGGTCACCTAGAAGTAGCAGATCTAACTTTTTTTAGGCCGAAAAATGCCCGAAAACAGTTCGACAGCAAGCTCACCCTTCGGGTGAATTCGCAAACTTGATAAAGCTGTGTGTTTTCGGGCATTTTTCGCCTTTTCTTAGTTCGAACTGCTACTTCTATGATAATAAATTGCTACATGTTTCTGATGCACGCAATGGTGTAAATGTTGCAATTACTTACTGATATGGCGGAGCCCCTATAGATAATCAATAATACTCTGGTTTAACTGCCTGCCGCTTACTGCCATAGCAGCCTGGAGCGTGTTATTAGCCTCTGCAAGCTTAGTTGCTGCCTCTGGTAGGTCTACGGCCTGTATACTGGTAAGCGTGGTCTGTGCACTAACTTTAATCGATCCTAAAAGTGATTGGGAAAACTCTATACGATTAAGCCGTCCGCCAATTCCGCTGCGCTCTGGCATAATATCGTTTGCTATAGCGTCATCTATCGCCTGCATCGCTGCAGTAATGTCATCAGTCTGAACGCTAAATTCAGTGGGCTGAACATATGCAGCTCCACCCCCATCCGGCGCCCCTGCGGTAAACGTAGTTTTGTATCCAATTAATGAGCGCCCAAGATACTCTAGCCCCTGAATTGCCTCATCAAAAACAGTATTGCCGGGAGTGTTTACACGCACATAGTCATCATCAGTTACTTTAACATTTTTAGTGACAGCACTACCTGTACTAGCATCGTAAACATAACGCTGCGACTCCGGCCCAGTGCCAGGATTGGTGTAAGTGGCGGCACTATATGGCGGAGTATCATCAATAGCTCCGTGATAGATATAATGCCCCTGATACTTTGAATTTGCCAAACTAACTAACTGATCGCGCAGCTGAAATATCTCAGCCGCCATGTTTTGGCGTGCTGGAGCACCCTGAGCTTCATTAGCTCCTTGTGTGGCGATCTCCTTTGCACGCACTAGCAGCTCATTCGCCTGACTTAGAACATCCTCCTGATATGAAAGCGTACTACTAGCCTGATCCATCCGTTTCAGATGACTATCTATCCTGCTGATGCTTTCCCGCGTCTGTGACACAAAGCCGCCTATATTTGTATCACCTGGCACCCGTACTTTAATACCGCTCGAGATCTGATCACTGAGCGATGTGGTACGTTCTAGATTTGTCTGAATGTTATTTAAAATCTGTCGAGTTTGGGCTTGTAGTGTAATGCGACTCATAAATTAATAATCTGCTCCAAAATTGAATCACCTACTTTGATCATCTTTGCATTAGCCTGGAACTGCCGTTGAAACTGGACCATCTTAGTAAATTCTTCGTCTATACTGACACCGGCGATCTGATCACGTCTATTGGCCGCAGTTAAATAGGCACTCTCTCCTACCCCTTTATTTATCTTTGATTCAAGCCGCTTATTACCAATTACCGTTACCATGTTATCATAGACATCCTGATAGGTTCCAGTGAGACTAAATGATCCCTGAGTAAAGGTGGTACTTGTTGTTCTTAGATCTGCAATGGCCCGTAAATTACTCCCATCTCCGCTGACGGTTTGAACTGAGCCAGCAGTCGCATCTAAATCACGTGCTGCAGCAATTTCATACGGGTCATCAGGTGCAAACGAAAGTAAATTAGAGAAGCTTGAGATCCCCAGCGCGCCCAGATCATCCGGGCGTCCATCTCCATCAGCATCTTTTATTCCTGAATAAGTAAAGTCAAAAAGACCGTATACTGCCGGCGCATTGCCATTTAAATCACGTGAAGAGGGCTGATATCCTGCTAAGCCTGAATTTTCATCGCTACCTAGATAAGTTAAATTCACAGTTGTTAATAGATCTCTCGAAATTGCTTCAATGCGTGAGCCGATATCAACAAGCACACCATCTGCATCGAACGGTGAGGTATCAGAGATAGATGCAACACCTCTAATTGCAAGTAGGCCGCCGATAATTCCCTCTCCTGCACCAATCCTGCCGGTTAAATCCAGATCTGCATGGCCACTAGTCGTATCATAGTCATAAACGATAAAGTTAAGAATCTGTCCGTCCAGGGAACTTGCTATCGGGCCTGAGGCAAAACTTGGACTCTGCGTAAGTTCCAGATCTCGACTAGTCGCACCAGAGACAAGTGCAAAGCCACCATCCAAAAACACGTTTACTTTACCGTCATCATCCTCTGTAGTAGTAAAAGTCAATTTTTCCGCAAGTTTATTGAGTAGCGCATCGCGCTGGTCACGCTCATCTGCTGCTAATTCACCGGTTGATTCACGTCTTCCTACCGCTATGTTTAGCTCCGCAATCTGTGCTGTTAATGAATTAACCGTTGATATTTCAGTACCAAGACGACTATCAATCTCTGTCTGCATCGAAGCTATAGTGTTATAGGTGTTTTTTATTGTACTTACAAAGTCATTGCCACGCTCAATCAGGTTTGTACGAAGCTCTAAGCTAGAGGGGTTGGCTATGAGATCCTCGACAGCGTTAAAAAAAGCTGTCATCGTGCCGCCGATAGTCTGATTCTGACCGTCTAGAGAGAAAAGCTCTTCAATCCGGGCGATATAATCATCTTGAACTGCACTGCCCTCTCTTTGTGCTATGGCACTGCGCAGCAGCTGCTCTACATATTCATCCGATGCGCGGGATACCGTGGCAACTTCAACACCATTTCCTACAGCTAAACCACTGCCGCCATCACTAATGCGTCGTGTTTGAAGTTCAACAGTTCGTCTGGAGTAAGAATCCGTTCCTGCATTAGCGATATTATTCGATGCTGCAGCTAAAACCGCTTGCAGGGTCTCCAGTCCGCTTTGAGCGTTATTAAGGATTTTTGCGCTATAACTTGCCATCAGCTGCCCGGTAAAATTTGCCTACTTATAGATATCCAATGAATAAGAGTGCAAGGGGTGTGCCGGGCTCAATGATATGATTGCAATTAGTGATGAAAACTTTTTTACCACAGAGCACAGAGGACACAGAGAAAATAATTTATCTCTCTGTGGTGAAATGATCTCTTCTGCTATGCTTAAGGATCCCCCCTACACCTCTCTCCTAACGCCACCAATCCCTGTGCGATGGTAGATTTCCTGCATCTTGCCTTGTGGATTATAGCCGCGTACGACACCCTGCGATGTTGAACAGATAATGGACAATGTGCCGTTAACTATTTTTAGACAAAATTCATTGATCTGGTTATACTCTTTGACTCTAACAAACAATAGCTTCATCAGCTCTCGCAGTTTATCACAAAGGGGCAATAACTTTGCACGATCGGAGGGCTCACACTCGCTTGCAATTATCTCTGAAAGCTTCTTTTTCCCCGACTGCGGAAGCTCCTTTACAAAGAACTCGCGGCTATGTGCCAGCTGTGCAAGTCTACTGCCTAACGCATCTCTCTGCTCTGATATGCTGCTCATTAGAGTGAGGTCCAGCGCTACCATGGCTTTACGCTCCTCATCCAAACATAAAAGATACTGTTCGTGTATACTACACTCTTCAGTTAAGACCTGCTCAAGCGCCTTAAGGATCTCATTCCTTTTTATCATAAACTGGTCCTGGGACCGCGGAGCTCCAGCTCCGCAAAATATTGCTTGACCACCGCTCACAAAGCGGAGCTGGAGCTCCGCGGTCCCAGGGATTTTGGACTATTCACCCGAAGCCAACTTTAAATTATCGACCTCATCATTAAAACCATCCAAAACAGCCTGTGCTAATTCCTCTGTTGCGGCACTCTTTAGCTCACCCTTAGCATACAAGGCTCTCATTCTCTCAACTTTTTCCCGTCTTTCAGCCAACATCTGCTCAGGATTTAAAATTTTGTTAATATCAGCTGAAACTCCTATCTCTAGGCTATCTTCACCCGAACGGGAAGACTCTGCGTCAACTTCGCCTGGCTGCTTTCTTTTCTTTGGCTTAATCTGCGGAGTATCGATTCTCTGAGATAAATCATCTGCTTCAACTTTATTTGTCATAGTGCCATCCTTGCTTAACTATTTCTTTAACTTACTCATATCCTGAACAATAACATCCTTTATTCCTATGCCCTTCCCTTCAGAAATGCTCTTTGCTAAGGCTTCATTCAGCATATCTCTATAGATGCCCTCCTCCCTACTACCGGTTAGCATACCCTCTGATGGAACAGTACTCCACATAGATCTAATCATCTGATGCAAGAGCAATGCCTCAAACTTTTCTGCTGCCTTTTGAATCTCTTTGGGGCTATCTTTACCCTCATTTTCCCTACCTAACTGCCTTAAACTATTAATGTTATCAATACGTGCTGCACCGCTAGTACTGCCCATCGCTGGGAGGAATAATTTGCCGTCTGACATATACGTACCTTACAATTACATAATTACCAATTCTGCGTTCAGCGCACCTGCTCGTTTCAAGGCTGTTAAAATCGCAATCAGATCACGTGGCGTAGCGCCTATTGCATTAATTGCACCTACTACTTCCCCTAGACTTACCGAGCCTTTAATTATGCCAAGACTCCTGTTCTCCTCTCCTACTGTGACATCTGAATTCGTCACCACAGCAGTATTGCCAGTTTGCGCAAGAGCACCAGGTTGTGAGACCTGAGTTTCCGTACGGATACTGATATTCAAGTTACCGTGTGCTAAAGCCACCGTGCTAACACGGACATGCTCACCCATAATAATTGTGCCAGTTCTCTCATTTACAATGATCTTTGCTCCAATGTCAGGTTCCACCTCAATATTCTCTAGTTTTGAAACCAAACTAATCGGGTCACGCATTAATTCTGCTGAAAGCGGAATCTCTACTGAGGCCGAGTCCACTGCCAAGGCGATTGGGGAGCCGATCTCTCTATTTAATTCCTGCACTACTCTTTTCATTGTAGTAAAATCAGGCTGCCGCAGTACAATTCTAACGCGCTTACTCTGAAATAGATCAAATGGAATAGACCTCTCTACAACACCACCCTCAGCTATTGTACCGACTGTTGGATGATTTTTCTGCGCGGAGTCTCCGCCTCCCTCAATTGAGAATCCACCCACCGTGACTGGGCCCTGAGCAATGGCGTAGACATTGCCATCAGCACCTTTAAGCGGAGTAAATATAAGAGTACCGCCCTGCAAACTCTTTGCATCACCAAGCGAGGAGAGCGTGACATCTATCTTTGTTCCCGGACGGACAAAGGGCGGCAAAGTTGCCGTCACCATAACGGATGCTACATTCTTTACCTTAATATCCTCTGGGTTTACTCGCACCCCCAGCCGCTCTAACATATTCGAGAGAGACTTTGTGGTAAACTCTACACTATTACCATCACCTGTGCCGTTTAATCCAATAATGACACCGTATCCGTAAAGCTGATTTCCACGAACCCCTTCAATATCTGCGATATCCTTCAAACGTGCCGCATCTGCAAGTTCAAAGGGGATCAGCGATAGTACTGCTGCTAATATTAGATTTCTAATTAAAGAGGCCATACTCTCCTTATAAACCTACTTAACCATCCTCCATTCTGCGCTTCTCCAACTGTTCCTTTCCCGTAGTAGTCGATACGCATGTTAGCGATACGAGAGGAGTCAACCTCATTATTGGAGCTGATATCACGAGGCCGAATTAGTCCGGTGATCACCATTACCTGCTCCTCGCTATTCACTGAGATGATCTTCTCCCCTTCTATCCGCAAAATGCCTGATGGTAGCACATCAACCACCATTGCTGAGATTGTTGCTTTTAAAGCTCCTTTACGGGTAGTTTCTCCCTCCCCTTTAAAATCATTCTGTACTGAGCCTTGAACTATAGACTCCGGCGCAAATCCTGGATTAATTTTATCTGCCCCCTCCGACTCAAACCCTAAAAGATTTTGAAGTGCAGCCAAAAGAGTAGATTTTTCTTTGACCTGAGTATCAGCCTCTTTACTTCCTTCCGATTTTTCAGAGACTAAGATTGTAATCAGATCCATCGGCTGCCATGCACGCGCATCTCGATACAGATCATTTTCGGACTTACTCTCCTGATAGAGAGAGGATGAGATACCAGGATCTCCTAAACTAAGAGGTCCATTGTAGTCACGTACAGGAGGATTGGTACTATGATAAACATAGTAATCAGGCTTATCGGTTTGATCCTCTACGTTCTGTTCTGTGGCAGCATTCCCTTTGACGTAGGTAAGTCGTGCACGTGCTGCATCACGATATTCATCCTCACGTGCCTGCGCAGCTTGAGCAGTTACCGCCCATCCTTTATTCCGACTTTCCACCACTTTTCTCTCCTTAAGGTAATTAGCATACTCAAGTGATGGGATTATTGGCCTCTCAGGCGAAGGCACACTACAGCCGCTTAGGAGCATAGCAATTGAAACGAACGCAAAATTTTTATTCTTCATGGAATCACCTCTACTAGACCGGCTTCAATCACCCGACCAATAATTAATTTCTTTGAGCTATCATTTCTAATCTTAATCGCCTGTCCAACAGTACCAGCTTCTATTGCTGTTCCCTTAGCAACAACCTCTAAGATCCCCTGTCGAAAACGCATATTTACCTTAGATCCAGTATCAATGACTGCTGGAAGAATTAGTTTATTTTGACGAAAGACCTCTCCAAATCCTATATTTTGCTTAGTTTCTAAACCAATTACTCGTGTCTGATTTATAGCTGCATCCTTTGGAATTGCTGCCAGATTAAGCCTTGCCATAGCAACATCCCCTGGCTCAACTAAAGCACCTTTTGTGATAGGGCGAGTAGCTACAGGAACTTCTAACCACTCATCAACACTTGCATCAACCCTAAATCTTGTTTCTTCCGGTAGCTCATTTATCTCACTAGGTGAGACAGTCGCTTTTAACTCTATATTAATAAATCCTGGTCTTGCATTTATGCTCTTAAGCGCTTCAATCTTGGTTATGCCTGGAACGACAAAGACGTCATCTGCGTAATCGATCGAATTGAGTTTAATTTCTGCACTTCTTGTTTTTAAAAATTCTTCTACAGCATTCCTAATCTCATCTGTTCCTAGCAATCGTGAAGCTCTTGCAACTTCAATCTGTCTAGGAAAGAGATATCCCACTTTGCTAAGATCAACACCTGCCTCCTTCATGCGACCGATTATGTTCTCAGCTGTGAGAAGTAATACCTTTCCTGGAGCAGGACTCTTTTCAATCACAATCTTTCGTAGCGCTACTAGCGCATCCTGCTCGATGTTAAGAGGAGAACTTATATCTGCAATGTCGGAAAGTCTGATGCGCTGCGTTGTAACAGTAACAGTTGAACGTCCTCGAACTTCAATCTGTCGCTTAAAGATAAGCGGATCGGCATACAACCTAAGTTGTGCTAGCAAAAGAAAGGTAATTAATGCTCCTAATGATCTAATCATTGAATGCCTATCGTTTTAGATTAATTGCTAAACTTAACATATTGTCTGAGGTTTCTATGCCTTTAGATGAAGCTTCATAGGCTCTTTGGCCTACAATCATATTAACTACCTCCTCAACGATACTTACGTTGCTGCTCTCTAAAAATCCCTGAGTAAGTCTTCCAATACCATCAAGACTGAAGGTTCCAGTGGTAGGAGAGCCGGAGGACTGTGTTTCTTCAAATAAATTTCTGCCTATGGCGCGTAGTCCGGCATTATTAGGAAATCTTACTGCGGTAAAAGTACCAACCTCAGTTGCAGTCGCTGAACCAGGAGTTCTAGCTGATACTATACCATCTTGAGATACCGAGATTGATAATGCATCGGATGGTATAGAGATACCTGGATCAACCACCAATCCATCCGAAGTAACTATCTGACCATTCTGATCGAGCTTAAATGAGCCTGAGCGAGTATAAGCACTAGTCCCATCTGCCTGTTGCACCTGAAAGAATCCATCTCCCTCCACAGCTAAATCAAGCTGATTCCCGGTTGACGTAAGATCTCCTTGCGCGAAGATCTTTTGCACTGCTGCTGTTTTAACACCCAAACCGACCTGCACACCGCTTGGATTATTTGTAGTGGCAGAGGTCTGAGCTCCTGGCTCAACCAGGTACTGATAGATCAGATCCTGAAAATCGGCTCGGCTCTTCTTATATCCGGTAGTATTTACGTTAGCGAGATTATTCGAGATCACATCGATATTTGTTTGCTGCGCGTTCATCCCTGTTGCTGCGGTGTAAAGTGCTCTAATCATAGTTGCATAACCTCACTATTTTTAAACTCGTGATCTCCCGACCTGCCCAATCGCAGTCTGGTTGAGCTGATCTATTGTCTGTGCTGATTTTGTATATGCTTCAAAACCTCGCTGAGCAGCTATTAGATCAACCATGCTAGAAATTACGGAGACATTTGCCTCCTCAACCGACTTCGTTATTACCTCGGCCTGAACTGCTACTGGAGCTGGGACTCCATCTTTTAATTTAAAGCGTGTGTAGCCAACTCGCTCCAAGCTTTGCGAATCTTCTACACGCACAACTTGCAAACTACCTACTCGATTCCCGCGCACAAAAACCGCTCCACTCTCAGTAATCAGCGCATTCGGCCCATTAAGTGTAATCGCACCGCCATCACCAGAGACCTGAAAACCATCTACTGTACTCAGTTCAGAAGCGGCATTAAGAGTAAAGTTTCCGGCTCTGGTATACTGCGGTCCTTGCGGAGTATTGATTACAAAGAAATCCTTAGGATTTCTAAGTGCTACATCTAGAGGATTACCGGTGGATTTAATCGGACCAGGACTGAAATCAGTCTCCGATCGAATGTCTGTAACACCTGAGACCCTATCATGGTCAGCTTTTGCAAATGGAGCTCCGCCAATTGCAGAAGCAAGTGTCTCATTAAAATCCTGCTCATGGCTTACAAGTATCTGCCGCTTAAACCCGACAGTGCTAGCGTTGGCAAGATTGTTATTAACAATCTCTAGCTTTCTTAAGCTAAGTAGCCCGGCTGATGCTGCAGCGTATGTTCCCTTATCCATCTCTTATCCTTTAAACTGAGCCAAAATCTCTTGCTCCTCCGGCCAACACTCCTAAGCGCGGATCTACAGCCGAAGCCGGAACTGCATCGGCCTCCCGTCTAATAATATTTGAGAGCACCTGAACCTCTTCGACAGGTAGGCGTGTTTTTGAAGCTACTGCTGATATTTCCGAGCCTGCTCGCAACATCTCTTCAGCAGCGTTATATACATCCTCCATACTTTGTGAAGTTGACTTTACTGGTGCTGCCTCGGCTTTAATAGCAACACGCTCTGGTGCAGCTTCGTTCTCTTGTGCTGCCGGAGCTGGCGCTCCGATAGGTTCACCATAGATATTAACCTTACCCCATGATTTGGTTGATTCGTTGCGATCTAACTCGATAGTCTCGCGTAGTGGAGATGCTGGAATCTTTGCACTCTTGACTGGGGCAACGCGTCTTAGCTCTGCCTGATTGCTTCGATTCTGCTCCGCCGTAGCTACAGCAATATTAACTCGCTGCTCAGCAGAGCCGATTTCACTGAGTAGTTTTTCCAGTGATTGTTGGCGACGGACAAGGTGATCATTTAATGATCTTCCGGCCTTATCAGCCTCTGTAATTAGTCGTTGCAGCGATCCTTCAAGATTATGCAAATTTTGTGTGCCGAGTGGAGATTCCTCTGACCGCATAAAGCGGTAACAGAGAAAGATTAGAGAGAGTAGGAGAGCGACATCTATCCCGATACTCCATATTCCTAACTGCGCCATAAAACCTCTTTTTAAATAAACCGGCTTGCCCTAACTATTCAGACCGCCCATAAGTCGGACGACTCTAGATACGGCTTACCGTCAATTCCTTGACGGTCCGACACTCAAAATGTCGAACCTTTGGCCGCCTAACCTTTGACTACTACTCTCAACTAACTGAAATTATTAGGTTCGTCATAAGTCTTCTGCACCACCTATTCTACTTTGCAATCTGCTTGCCGTTTATAACTGAGGGTGCAGCATAAACCGATTAAGCCTGCTATACTTACACATATGGCAACATATCCGGAGCTTGATGAGCTATTAGCCTATGCTAAAAAATCCGGCTCAAAGGAATTATTAAAGATTAACCGCGCGATTCGATCCTCACTTTCGAGCTTGTTCCTACTCGCTTTTTCAATCGCCGTATTTACTTTGGTTAATCTTTATTACGAGAACATCAAACAGTTAATTGAATTAAGTTTCCTTGATAAATTCTCACCTCAATGGCTATACATAATCTCGTTCGGATATTTTCTCGAGATCCTAAGAAGATTTCACAATAATCTTTATATTGTAGAGACCGAGCGGTTGACCTGCTTTTCCGGGCGACTTGCGCTCTCATATATGGTGCCTTCGATTAAGTACCCTGATATAAGATCAATTGTCGTAGACCAGGATATTTTCGGCCGTATGTTTGACTATGGAGATATCTGGATTGGGACTGCAAGTGAGGGAAGTTATGAGTTGTGTTTAAAAGGTGTAGTCTCCCCACGTCAACTTGCAAAAATAATCGATCATTTGCGAACACATAATGTAAAAGCGCGTGGCCAGTCTATAAGTTCTGAGTAAAAAACCACCTCAAGTCCTACTAAGAAAATGTCGTATACTATCTATAGGACTTCATAGTTAAGCTGTTTTCGCCCCAACATATTGACTTTATTAAGCATGGGGGAGAGTTTATGATAAATTTAGTAATCGCTGATGATCACGTAGTACTACGCCAGGCACTTTGCGAGCTTCTAGGAGCTCGTGGAAATTATAACATCATGGCTCAGGCCGCTGATGGCGAAGAGCTACTTAATGTATTAAAGAATCACAAACCTGATCTGGTCATAATGGATCTCACAATGCCAAAACTTGATGGGGTCAAAGCGCTTGAACAACTCCAAGGCAACAATACTGTTCCTGTATTAGTGCTGTCAGCTAATGAGGGTAGCAATAGCATTAAAGCCGCAATGAAAGCCGGCGCAAAAGGTTATCTTCCCAAAAACGTCGGTATAGATGAATTGGAGTTTGCTATTAACTCCCTACTCAAGGGCCAGACATATCTTAGCCCTGGTATAACTAGTAGTTTAATGAAGGAAGGATCCGCAGATACAGGGGTCGGCTCACTAGGAGCTCTTACTAAGCGGGAGATTGAGATTCTTACCCACTTGGCTGACGGAAAACCGAATCGGGAGATCGGAAAAATTCTGCATATCAGTACTAGGACGGTGGATACCCATCGCAGTAATATCCTCAAAAAGCTAAAGCTCAAAACCAATGCAGAGCTTGTTAAATTAGCTATAACAAACGGGCTAATATCGGTGTAGCACACTCAGTTGACCTTCAAGCCGCATTCCTGTAAGACTACGGGCTGTTAAGGCTTGATATCAATGTCAGACAAAACAAACGAACAAAAAGTGTTTAAAGATAGGGATCTGTCACAATATAGCCCACGCGAGCGCATTCTAGCTGCTGCGCTAAAGCTTTTCGTTGAAAAGGGGTATTTTAATACTAATGTACCGGATCTTAGCCGTGAAAGTCAGTGCAGTGTCGGTTCGATCTATCATACATTCAAAAACAAAGAAGAGGTCGCTGCGGCCCTGTTCGAAGAAGCAATGAAATCTTTCCGTCGCGCTCTAGAGTCGGCATTCACAAGCTCAGACGATATCGCGATTATTACAAAAAATGTTGTTAAACGTTTTCTAGAATTTTCTGAGGTTAATCATCAGATTTCAAAATATATCTGGCTCTGCCGCCACAATGAGTTTATGACCGGCATGATTAAACATCCGACCCGTGTTGGATTTGATCAGCTTGGGCGCGGTCTTACCAAGGCCATCAAGCAAGGCATACGTGATAAAAAAATGTTGCCGCTGCGTGCAAATATCATCTGGAGTATTCTATTCGGCATCCCGCTAGCATATGTTCGTGATTGGTTGGATGGATATAATGCTGAACCGCCGAGTCAGGTTGCCGAGCAGATTGCTGAGGCTTGTTGGCGTAGTCTTAAAACATAGCACAATGGAACATTAGATTTTTCGGGACCGCGGTGCTCCAGCTCCGCTTTGTAGCACATTGCCATGCGAAGTTTTGCGGAGCTAGCCGCCATTTCTCATAAGCCTCCTACTGCGAAGGCTGATCTGCATGAAATTACTTCGGATTTTTTGAAAATCCGACCTCGCTGGGCTACAGCCCAGCTTCGCCCGTATTTTCAAAAAATCCTCGTCCTTTCAAGCATTTCAGCCTTCTCGCTACGGAGTTTATGAGAAATGCCGGCTAGAGCTCCGCGGTCCCGGGCTCACTAATGCAGTTTTGTGTCGGCATCAAGACACTTTTCCAGAGCCTCCCAGGCTAACATCGCACATTTAACCCGAGCTGAGAACTTTCTTACACCTTGTAATGCTACCACATCTCCTAAAACTACCAGATCATCAGCACTGCGTGTACCGCGCATCATATCCTTATAATCTGTCAGATGTTTGCGCACCTCTGTTGTAGTCTTACCTTTACAAAGCTCTGTCATCATCGAAGCTGCAGCCTGACTAATTGAACAACCGTGACCACTAAAGCCGATATCCTTAACTTTATCTTCCTCTAGCTGAATCTCAAGCGTAATTTGATCACCACAAAGCGGATTAACCAAGGTAAAATTCGAGCTGCACTGCTTTAGGCAACCGCGACAACGAGGGTGCTTGAAGTGATCAAGAATCACCTCCTGGTATAGTTCATCAACGTCGTTATCTCCGCTCATACAAATACACTATAAACTATCTTTAGATACTGGAACCGCAGCCTAGTAAGGTAGATTATAACAAATTTTATACTGGCTGTCTTGGGCTCTAATATCGCCTACTGGGTGTTACACCTCCGGCAGATCCACCAAAACCTCACCATCTACCTCCCTAACCTTATAAGATGCCACTGGACAGACCGCCGGCATACAAAGCTGTTTCCCAGTTTTAGCATCAAATTTTGCCCCATGGGCCTTACATTGAATAACACCATTTGCAAAAATACCCCTTGAGAGCTTTACATCGGCATGGCTGCATCTATCGTGCAATGCCGAAAGTGCGCCATCAGCTGCTCTAAATATAACAATCTCATAACCAGCCACACTCACGGCCAACATACTATTTAGGCTAATATCAGCGAGCTTCGCGACTACCTGCTCCACTACAGCCTCTCCATTACCTGATTATATACATAATCATGCAGCGCTTCATTTTTAATGCGCGCTAAGAGGTCTTCAAAAAAACCTTCCACTAAGAGCCTCTCTGCAGTAACACAGTCCATACCCCGTGACATGAGGTAAAATAGCTCCTCTTCTCCTACCTGACTGACAGAGGCTCCGTGTGAACATTTTACATCATTTGCCTGAATCTCAAGTTTAGGAATCGAGTCTGCGCGTGCTTTTGCGGAGAGAAGTAGATTTCTATTCTTCTGATAGGCATCCGTCTTCTGCGCATGCGGCGCAACTTCTATAATGCCGTGATATACACTGTGCGCATGATCTTTGAGTACACCCTTACAATACAGTTCACTTCGACAATTTGGAGCAAGATGCCGCTGCGTGGTATGAAAATCAACATGGCGGTGCCCATCGACCAAAAAGAGCGCCATAGCTTCGGCTTCAGCTCTGCTGGCATGCATAATCATATCAATGTAAGTGCGTGATACTTTCCCGCCTAAAGCAGCAAACGCTCCTTGGAAATATGAATTTTCAAATAGATGTGCTCTAACACGGGAGAGATGATGTGCCGTTGATGTAAAATTCTGTACGGCTACATATTTTGCACGCGCATCTTTCTCTATTAACAACTCGACACGCGTACTATGAAACCCGTCGTAACGATTCAGCTCATTAATAATTGTAACTTCTGCGCCTTTTTCAATGCGGATAAAAAGAATAGTAGAAGCAGCAACTCCACTTAATATTTCTCTTAAAACTATTGGGTTTGCGATATGCGCACCTGCCTTAATCGTCAACATAGCTGCTGCCGTAGTTGTACCAAGCTGCAGAGCCCCTACTGCATCTGTAGAGTCAGCAATCAAAGGTATAAATGGTTCTAGCTTCCCCGAAGAGCTGGAAAAATCTGAGAACTCCACCCCCTTAATCGATGGGCTTAGACTGCCGTCCATGAGACCAATTTGAAATTGAGCAGCGCTTTGATCGTTAAGTCGTTCAAATGGAAACTGCTCAGGACGGGTATAGCGCCAATGCTCTTCGCTGCCATTTGGGAAAGGTGTAGAACTTAAGGCAGCTAATGCCTGATCTCGAAAAATGCCAAATACACTTTCTAGCTTCGGGTTAAGCGCGCGAATTTTATCCGAAAACTTTTTGCTCAAACCCTCGTAGACACCACTTGGTATGTTGTGTGCTTCATTTCCCATAATTAACCGTTGGCTACTTTATTTCCTGTAATCCAATCATAACCTTTGGATTCAAGCTCTTTTGCTAATTCTGCTGTACCTGATTTAATAATGTGGCCGTTATAAAAAACATGCACATAATCAGGCTTTATATAATCTAGAATTCGATTGTAGTGTGTAATTAACAGAATAGCAGGCTTATTCTTGCTTGTCTGAGCGATGGTGTTTAAACCCTGAGACACAACCTTTAAGGCATCTATATCAAGCCCTGAGTCAGTCTCATCTAGTATCGCTAATTTTGGCTCAAGAAGCGCCAATTGCAATATTTCATTTCTCTTTTTTTCACCGCCGCTAAAACCATCATTTACAAAACGGGTCGCAAATGCCTTGTCGATACCTAGGAGCTCCATCTTGGAGTAGAGTAATTTACGAAACTCCATCACCGAAATATCTTTTTCGAGACGCGCGTTTAAAGCTGTCCTTAGAAAATTTAGGTTAGTTACGCCTGGAATCTCCAGTGGATATTGAAATGCTAAGAATACTCCTGCTTTAGATCTCTCATCAGCGGCAAGAGTGAGAAGATCTTTATCATCGAATGTTATCTTTCCGGAATAAACAGGATAGTTGGGATGCCCTGCTATAACCTTCGAGAGTGTGGATTTTCCACTACCGTTTGGTCCCATCAGTGCATGTATCTCGCCAGGGTTAATTTTTAGATTAAGACCCTTAACAATCTCCTTACCCTCAATTCCTGCTGTTAGATCTGATATTTCAAAAAAAGTGTTTGACATAAATATTATAAATTAAACCGGATGATTAAATCAGATTACTCTAATAATTTCAAGTTGTTACAATGATGAAATATTAACATAGTTGAGTAAAATGATCAACTATTGCAGGAGAAGAATTAATGCTCCAACAATTATTCTATATACTCCGAACGGAGAGAGGGTAATTCTGTTCAGCACTGTAATAAAGAGCTTAATGGCGCAGACAGCCGTAACAAAGGCGGTAATAAATCCTACCACAAAAGCTCCAAGACTCTCAGCGCCGATCGCACCAAAATTTTTTAATAACTCGTATCCAGTTGCGGCAAACATCACAGGCACTGCTACAATAAAAGAGAACTCCGCCGCGACCTTCCTATTAATACCTAAGAGCATGCCTCCTAAAATCATACTACCGGATCGGGAGATGCCAGCCCACAACGATGCCACCTGGATCAGACCGAGAAGAAGTGCATGCCTCGTTGTGAGCTGATCTAATGAGTCAAGCTTTACCTGCGGTGCTCTAAGCTCAACTAAGATCATAGCTGCGCCACCAAAAATCAATGCGATTGCTACGGTACCCGGATTAAATAAGTTATCCTTAATCCATGCATGAAAAATGGCGCCACAGATCAATGCTGGGAGACAGGCCAAGATGATCCTAGTGATACCCATGGTACCTACGAAACCGGTCTTTGATTTAAAGTCACATAAGGAACGGAATCGATCAAAATATAGAATAACTACTGCCAGAATAGCACCTGACTGTACAAAGATATCAAAGCTTTTTACTACATCTCCATCTAGGTTTAAAAATCGGTTGGCTATAATCAGATGCCCGGTACTTGATACCGGGATGAACTCCGTAAGCCCTTCTATAATTCCTAATATTGCTGCATCCAGTATATTCACACGGTTACCTCAAAACCCGGTAACTACTCATTAAGTGTGGGTATTCTCTTTATCCTAGTCCTCGTCTTTGTCCTTGTCCTTGTCTGAGTTCTTTGCCCTAGCCCTAGTCAACGGGGCCTGGACTGTGACGAGGGTAAGGATTCCGGACAAAAACAAGGACGAGGACTGGAACAAGGAAATTGCCCCCACATTTTGAGCAATTACAAAACCCATCAATATCACTTATAATTAAAGTTGCACAGAGCGGTAATTGTTTGACACTGCCTAGCCAATTTGCTATTCCAGCTGAGTAAATTTAAACAGGAGAATCTCTATGTCTTGGCTAAAGAAAGTTGACCATATTACCTACGCATGCGCCAAAGGAATGATTGAGAAATGGGCTTGGTATCATATCGAGGTAGAGGGTGGAAGATTAGTCACAAAGATAGATGATGTTAATCCCGATGCTAAGGATAGCAGTATGAAGATCTGGTGTATTGATTATGGCACTTTCGGAATCGCCTTAGTCGAGGGGATCGATCGTGAAAAGCAGAGCCAGGTAACAGCGTTTGTCGAGCGTCACGGTGATCACGCCTGTCAGCATGTCGCATATGACACAGAGGATCTTGATGCATTTTTAAAACATATCCAGAGTCATGGCTGTCATCCACGTGGTGAAACGATCATAAGAAATGATGGCTTTGGTATTCTAAAACAGATGTTCGGCAAAGGTTACGATGAGAATGAGGATGTTGCCGAGGCCTGCTTCCCTGAATATGTTCAGCGCCCTGGCGGAAAAAAATTAGAGGATACAAAAGTTACCTTCTCTAATCAGGCCGGCAAAGGTTTCTATGCCCAAATAGAAGAGGCTCGCGAGAAGGGTGACAAGGAGAAATTTATCGATTTCTCTGCTATGCCTAAAGGATGGAAGTGTCCAGATCCAAAGCCGCTAGCAGGCAGTAGGTAACAACAACGCCTGTAGGGGCAGATGGCAATCTGCCCCAGGTACGAGCGGCAGCTCGCACAGTGTTTGACTCTGCAATATTTTTCCAACCGGTAAACAATATGAACAACGACAACTTCCAAGGCGTAATAGCAATGTTAGTAACCCCTTTTGATAAGAAAGAGGATATTGATTACGGAGCTATGCGTGCCGAGATCGATTGGTGTCAGGCTCAAGGAGTTAATGGCGTTGTTGCCACTCCAAGCATAGGTGAATTCGCCTGCATGTCAAATGAGGAGCGTTGGAAATGCTTTGAAGTCGTAAGTGATCAGGCCAGCAAGCACAAAGGGATGATTAAACTTGCAACTATAGCTGCCACACATACCCGTGAGGTTATTCAGCATGCAAAAGTTGCAAAGGAATTAGGTTATTTCGGTGCACAACTAATCGCCCCTTATTATTGGCTGCCTGACGAAGATGAGGTATACCGTCATTTCGCATCTGCTGCTGAGGTTGGCTTACCAATAGTTGTTTATCATAATCCGGCTCTTTCAAAATTCCATATGCGCCGTGAGTTTATCGCAAAGCTTGCTACTATATCAGGCGTAATCGGTGTTAAGGAGGTCTTAACAGATAGACATGTTGATCTTGAGCCGCTTTATAAACTGCTTGATGGCAAGACCAAGGTCTTTCAAACTTTTAGAGCTTTTACCACAGCACTTATTCTTGGCGCTGCCGGTGGATTTATCAACGTCTTTGCGGTTCCAGCGTGCGTAAAGATGTGGAATCTCTACAAGTCAGGCGATCGAGTCAAGATGGAGCAGATCCAAAATATGCTTAACGAGGTGTTTCCACGCGGCGGTGAAAGCAATAAGAAACATATCGGTACTACCAAGATGGTTTCCTCTGTAGTAACCGGCATAAATCTTGGCTCACCCCGTGCACCGTACATGCTGCCGGACTCCAAGTTTGAAGCGCAGCTTAGGGAAAGGCTGCCGATGCTGCAGGCACTGTTGAAGTAGTATTATTACTGATAGCTTGGGCTTCCAGCACCCTACGTTCTATATCTACATAGAATATAAGGACCAATTACGTATTTTCTGACCATTGATCTCTAACCTAATCTCTGGCACACTTTGTCGGGTATTGTTAACCGCTAGTTAAAGATTGTTATCATTAGATGATTAATCTTTTAGAAGTTCCAAGAGATCACAATCCTTCTCCACTCCTTCAAGAGCTGCAACTACCAGTACGCCCACGAGGTGACATTCCGGTCTCAATATTAGTTCGAGGAAATGCATTATATGACGCAGTAGTGCCATCACTTGGTCGTAGTGTATCTGGACTTGGATTCCCTACCCGTATTGCTACCTGCCCGCCAGACACCTCACAAGTAGAGATAGCTCGAGCTATAAATCAGCATTGGGATTTCTTTGACGGAACAGTTATGGTCTGTGACGGAACCTCTAAGGCTGCCCTACGAGATGGCTTATCAGAGAGAAATCCAAGAATCTTAAGTCAACCGTTGGAGATCCTCTGCACCGATTGTGTTACTGCAGAGGCAGTGAGAGCAGCAAGGATTCAAGATCTAGCAGCACTACAGAACCTCCGTTACAGCAAGATAGGTCCGATGATGGCATATCTAGAAGTGTATGGACATGTCGTTTCACGTCATCTAGAAGCAGCTCTGCGCAGTGTCCCAGACAGAGAGCTCCCTCGAAATATACATATTATCAACCGTCGACTTTATGATCATCCTCCCTTTACACTACTCCCTCTGCAATGCTTCGCCGAACTTCAGGAGCTTTATCCAGGATTAGTTGCAAAATTCGAGGCTCGCTTCGTCGATCTATGGACTCAAGGCATTGATAGGATGAACCGCCCTGGACCTACAGATGCCGAAATGCTCCCTTTTGAAGTAAGACGCATTATGGAACGAAAACTAGATATGAGTGCCTTTCTGCCCGCTGAATATGTTTACAGCTGGGTTGAGCGTGCATTATTAGAAGCGGGGGTCGCCGATCGAGGTATTACTATAACGATAGTCGACAATCTTAACCCAGCACTTTCAACTCCTAATAAGCCTATATGGTATGTCTGCGATCGCCACGTAGTGGGAAGAAATGGAGAGTTTATTAGAGCTGCAGGATTTACCGGTAAATTGCCTGTAATTCTCGAGCTCCCGCTTGAGGATCTAATGGAGTCAATTACTAGACACAACTTGGGAAGCCCTACTGAGGTCTTCGATCCAGAAAAACTTGCACGATTACTGACCTTAAGAATAGATCCGTTGCTTCAAGCCTTTGGGATAGCGGCATAGGAACTAAAAAACAATAATTAAGCAGGAGTATATCTAAGACTTCTCTCGTTCTTAGTATAACAATCTCCATCAGGTGTAAAAACATTACAGAAATTCATTTGTCCAAGATATACATGCGCTGAAATCGCAGGCTTTGATCCTAAATTAGCCACTTTATGATAGTCATCTGGAGGGGTAATCCCCATTGCCCGACCGGCAGGCTGAACGATCGGGGACTCCGGTCGAAATTTATATTTTCCGCATTGAGAAAGATCAATAAGTTTATGCGGTATTACTGTTAGCTCACCTTCTACTACACCTTCAGCGCAGCCAACTCCGTGATCATGTAATGGTGCTTCCTGTCCAACACCCCATACCATTATTACTATTACAAAGTTTAATCGAGGTTCAATATGTAAAGGCCTGCGTGCATAACCTTCAGCACAGGGCGTAAAGAGTCCGTGCGGCATGTCAGCTAACAACCTATCACGAAGTACTCTTTCTAATATAGTTGTAACTGTTTGAGTCTTGTCATGTTGAGATGCTCCACTTCCAACCGCCATCTCCATTGCATAAAGAGAGGATCGCAGTTGAGAGGGCAGTCGATCGGCCTTACGATCAATCGCAAGAGCTGCGAACTCTTGTGAGCCAATCGGTGGTGGTGCAACTAATATTGATGAGCGCATTTATGGTCTTTTAAATCAGTAATCAGAATTTGCAGTTCCTATCCTATTCTCCCCAAGGCATACAGATCATCTTAGGCTTTGTATAAAATTCAAGGCTGTAATGCCCGCCCTCGGACCCAATCCCGCTCTCTTTTACACCGCCGAATGGTGCTCTTAGATCTCTTACAAAATGACTGTTAATCCAGACCATGCCTGAAGCTATGCGATTCGCAGTCCAGAGAGCTGTTTCATAATTCGAGGTCCAAACACTAGAAGATAATCCAAAGCAGCTTGAATTTGCAAGTGTAAGCGCCTCTTCACGATCCTTAAATGGCACCACTGTCAGCACTGGTCCAAAGATCTCCTCCTTAAAAATTGTCATCTCTGGAGTAATACCATCGAATATCGTAGGTTCTAGAAAACATCCTGATTTTAGATCGGCTGCTGCCGGGCGCCCTCCTCCGAAAAGAATCTTTCCACCCTCTTTCTTCCCTGTAGCTACTAATTTCTCGACCCGCTCCAGATGCTCCCGTGTAATCAACGGCCCAATCTCTGAATCTTTATTTAACTGACTCCCGATCTTCATTCTCTTCGTAAAGTCTACAAGTCGGGTCATAAACTCTGAATATATGCCCTGCTCCAGAATAAGCCTAGAGCCCGCTACACAGGACTGCCCCTGACTCCTGAAGATGCCTCGTGCTACCCCCTTAACAGCGAGATCCAGATCAGCATCCATAAATACAATACTTGGGCTCTTGCCGCCTAACTCGAGCGAAATCGGCGCCATCCTGACCCGTGCGTTTGTCTGATTAACAATTTTACCGACCGGCACACTACCAGTAAAAGAGATGCGATCAACTGCTGTATGGGAGACCAACGCCTCTCCTCCCTCAATTCCGGCCGGGACTATATTCAACACTCCCTCCGGTATGCCTGCCTGATTGGCAAGCTCACCTAGCTGTAAAATACTAAGACTTGCCCATGGTGACGGCTTTACTACACAACTGTTTCCTGAGGCGAGACACGGTCCAATCTTCCATGTTGCGAGCATGATCGGGCTATTCCATGGAACTATTAGTCCGGCCACACCGATAGGCTCCCGCTTAGTCACAGATAGTGTCTTTATCTTTCGCCCTAAAAAGTTAGCATCATTGAAAAAAGCTTCGTCCTGCCACTGCAGCGACTGTCCGGCAAAAAACCGAATATTAGCTGCAGCTCGCTGGCAATCATGAGTAATACACTCCTCTAAAAGCTTTCCTACATTCAAGGATTCTACTGTGCCAAGAAATTCCGCCTCTTTTGATATCAGCTCAGCAAACTTAGAAAGTATCTTTGCTCGCTCCTGGACAGCCATTTTTGGCCAAGGCCCCTCATTAAAGGCTTTACGTGCACTGACTATGGCCGCCTCCATCTCGGATTTGCCTGCCAATGGCAATGTTGCTACCAATTCACCGTTAGCGGGATTAAGACATTTATACAATTCACCTTTTGATCTTACAGCTTCCCGTTTACCGCCTATAAATGGCTCGACTTTGATTCTTGAAATTACCTCTTGTATATTCACTTTTTCATCTCCATAACGATCTCCTCAAGAGCGCCAACAAAACGAAGGTTATCCTCATGCATGCCAACTGACAATCTAAAATATGAATGATTATCCGGTCCCATCAGAGGTCGAACAATAACCCCACGATCGAGAAGTTTATCTGTTATCACTTTAGACAATGTCGGCGAAGTATCAACTAGCACGAAATTTGCTGCCCCCTCTATAACTCTAAACCCAAGCCGTTGACATTCAGCCACTAAATACGGCTTTTCCACCTTTAATAACTCACATGTTCGATTCACATGCTCATCATCATCAAGAGCGGCAAACGCTGCTACCTGGGCAAGTGTATTAACATTAAATGGAAGTTTTACCCTATAGATCAGTTCGTAAAGTTTTTCCGGCATAATAGCATAAGCACAGCGGATGCCAGCCAATCCTTGTGCTTTTGAAAATGTACGACTGGTGATAATCGGCTGTTTACAGTTATTAAACGGCTGATCTACATCTAGAGTGCTCTTATACTCATGCCTAGTAACCAAGCCATGATATGCCTCATCAACGATCAGCACTGCCTCCTCCGGCATGGCACGCCGCAGCTCTCCTAACTGGTATAGAGTCAGAAATGAACCTGTGGGATTATCAGGATTACCTATTATTACTAACCGTGTTTTCGAAGAAAGTGCGGCAATTAGCGAATCTAGATCCTGTGCGAGCATCTCACCTACAGGCGCATATTTTATAGTTGCCCCTGCTAAAGTAGTAACTAATGAAAATTGAGGGAAACAGTACTCACTCAAAACCACCTCATCTTCAGGGCTAAGGAGTGCCCGAGCAATCATATCGAGAATATTCTCTGAGCCGTTGCCCAGAAGAATATTATTCAGTCCCACATTATGGTGTTTACTCAGCTTCTCCTTTAAATAAAAACCAGCAGCATCAGGATAAAGCTCTAGCTTCTCTAGGTGGGCCTTTATTGCAGCCAAGGCTTTTGGACTAATACCTAAGGGATTTTCATTTGAAGCAAGTTTGACAATGTGGAAATCCTTTGAAAAACTTCGCTCGCGGCGCAGTTCCTCAGTTGGCTTGCCTGGAACATAAGGCCTTGCACTACGGATGCCAAGCGTCGCGCGCGCTACAATTTTATCAAGAATATCCTCACGCATTACGGAAATAGTAGCCCGATTATGCTTGAATTTCTAGGGGCTTCAATTTATTATTACAGACATATGAAGTTTACTAACTTACTTCTTCTACTTTTAATACTTGGACTGGTATTTGGTTCTTCGATTGTATATAGGGAGCTCGGTACAAACGCGCCTGAAGTAATAGGGCAATTAAAGGATTTTAGGCTAACTGAAAATCATGGGGAGGAGTTTTCAAGTACCTCTTTAAGAAATAAAGTTTGGATAGCAAATTTCTATTTTACAAGCTGTCAGAATACATGCCCGCTTACGATGCGCCATATCTCTGATATCTCGGCTGAGTTTACTGATCACAACCTTCATGTTGCTTCAATAACCGTGGATCCAGATCGTGATACGAAGACAACAGTTGAAAATTATATGGAAAAACTACCCGGAAGTAAGTCCAACTGGCACCTCCTTACCGGAACAAAGCAGTCGATCAAAGAGGTCTCACTAAAATCATTTATGTTAGGAACATTTGACGACCCATCTATCCATACCGATCGCATAGTGCTAATAGATCGACAGGGTGAGATTCGTGGATACTACGCCGGCACAAAACAGGAGGAGATAGACAAACTCCGATCTGATCTCAAGGCAGTCTTTAGAGAGTAGCTAAGATTTGATAAAAGAACTCCTGAGTTTTCAATAGATGCTTCCAATCATATGGATGAACCTAAATCCGGCAGTTGCCGGATTTAGTTCACCTAGAAGAAGCAGTCCCAACCCC
>CAZKXU010000008.1:0-54298 GCA_964556665.1 uncultured Bdellovibrionales bacterium
TCTGGGGCAACGCTGCGCGCTATACGTGAAAAAACTTATTTGGCGAAGGTCTAGTAATCTGAAAACACTAGAGGCGTGAACTTACCCTAATTAAATAGAGGAGGTATTTGGAGGCTTACCCCTCTCTATAAATCGCATCATCCACAAGGATTGTAGCTTTAGCTCTTAATGTATTAGTAAGTGATTTTACGAGTAGCTCTCCGCTTTCACGACGCTGCTGTTCTCGGTAAGATTCAAGGTTGCCTTTTAAATCTTCGGGCTTGGGCTTAGTTACTTCAGTAACTGCTAATAAAATGGCTCCGTTTCCCCAGCGAATAATTCTATCAGGGTTTGAAGCCGGGGTCTGAGTCGAGAAGATTACAGATCTAACTTCAGGAATACCAAAAATTCCAGAGGTAAATTTACTATTGAAATCTTTTTTATCCTCAACCGTGAGACCCATAGCTTTAGCAGCAGCAGCCATATTTGCATAGGTTCCTGACTTAAGACCTTCCAGCGTCTTTGATGCGCTCTCCTGTGCAACAGCAGCAGCACCTTGTGCTTTGAAGCGTGAGACTAGCTTGCTCTTAATGCTTTCCAGGGATGGTATCTCTGCTGGCTTGTATTCCTTAAGTCCTACAAGGACCCAGCGATCGCCCATGTCGATAAGCTGCTTTTTTGCCCCTTCATCTGGAGCAAATGGTAGTCGTGCTCCCAACCCTTTAAGCTCCGTTGATGGATCCTGGCCTGCAGTTACAAGCCCTTTTGTGCTTTCAACTTTTAAACCCTTACTGGCTGCAAAATCAACAAGAGATAACGTGCCGTCTTTAGTCCAGCTAATATAATACTCATCAGCACGGGTAGCAGCCCAGGCAGGAGCTTCTCGTTCTCGCAATATCCTCTCGATCTCTGATCGAACTTCTTCTAATGGCCGTGTGTTGGAATCCTTGCGCTCTTCTAATCTAATAATGTGATAGCCGTAATCAGTAGATATAACTTCGGAGGTTTCGCCAACAGCAAGCTTGAGTAGTGCTGCATCAAAGTTCTTATCCATCTTGCCTTGACTAATCCAACCTAAATCACCGCCAAGAACCTTACTGCTAATATCATCAGATTCAGCCTTGGCAAGTGCGCCAAAATCCTCTCCAGCGACTATCTTCTCATGTAATTTATTAGCGCTTTCTTTAACTTCAGCCATCTTTGTAGGACTGTTTTCTTTTGGAAAATTTAGCTGGATGTGGCGGACCTTATATTGTGGTGGCGTCTGAAAGCTCTGGGTATTATCGGCGTAATAAAGTTCAACCTCCTCTGGTGAGACCTTAACTTCCTTAACAAAATCTTTACTTTCAAGAACTATGTAATCGTAAGAAGCCTGTGGTGGAACTTCATAATTAGCTGCTGTATCTTCGTAAAGCTTTGCTAACTCCTCAGGGGAAGGCTCCTTAACTTTGTTTTGAAATTTATCAGCGCTAAATATTAGATACTTAACATGATATTGCGTCTCTTCTTGCTGCATTAACGACTCTGCCTCTTTGGTTGAAACATATGAGGCATCGAATAGGAAGTTATTGAAATTCTCCCTTAAAAGATCCTGGGCTAAGCGCTTTTCAAACTCCTGGGAGGAGACTCCGAGCTGATTCAAATATGATCGGTAAACATTAGGATCAAATGATCCGCCTCCCATCTGCGAGATCATCTCTATAAGTTTATCTTTTAGTTGTTCTGACCCTACAGAGAAGCCGATCTTCTGAGAAGCTGATTCCATGAGGGTACTAGTAATTATTCCTTCGGCCACGCTTTGGGGTGTAGCATTAAGATTGAACTGAGCTGCCAGCTGTTCAAATTTCTCCCCAAGCATACTGCGATAGCGCTCAATCATGGCGCGTCGTTCATTATATTGTCTGTAAAAATCATCATATTCGATCTCTACTTCGTCAACTTGAATTGCTGGTTTGATCTGTCGATTGTTAAGAATATTTACACCAAATCCGCTCATCGCCAGAATAATCATACCGATAGCGACAAACCTTAGAGTGCCACGCTTAAACTTGTGAATACTACGCAACATAATAATTCTCCATGTTAAATCATTTTTGTCGTAAGGGACAAAAATTAACTCTTATTTCTAAGTCTTATAATCTCATCTCTTACAAGATCGTTTGTCATCTTGGGGTTCGCCTTGCCGCCAGAGGCCTTCATTACCTGTCCAACAAAGAATCCGTGCAAACGATCATCTCCAGCGATAAAGCCATTTAGCTGTGCTGCGTTCTGCTGGAAAACGGCCTGAATTAGCTTCATCACCTCTTCTGGGCTCGTAATCTGCTTTAGACCTTTCTCTTGTACGATAGTCTGCGGTGATCTGCCGGAGAGAAACATCTCCTCAAAAACGGTCTTGGCCATCTTACCGCTAATAGCTTCGCTGTCGACTAGTTTTATGAGTGCCCCCAAGTCAGCAGCACTTACAGGCGTTTTCTCTATTGGCAGCCCGTTTTTGTTCAGTAAGCCAAAAAGCTCGGATGTGACCCAGTTGCTGGCAGCTTTAGCGTTAGCGCAAACTTTAAATACCTCATCGTAGTAGTCGACGATGCTGCGTTCCGAAGTGAGTACAGCTGCATCGTAAGCAGTAAGGCCATGCACCTCAATAAGCTCCTTCGAGCGTTGTTCTGGAAGCTTAGGCATGAGCGCTTTGATCTCTTCAACGAAGCTTTGTTCAATTACAAGCGGCGGCAGATCGGGATCCGGAAAGTATCTATATTCCGCAGACTCCTCTTTGCTGCGCAAACTACGGGTTGTGCCGGAGGCAGGGTCAAAATGGAGCGTTTCCTGCAAAACCTCCTTGCCGCCCTTAAGTACAGCGTATTGGCGGGCGATTTCGTACTCGAGAGCCTTTTCTACGAATTTAAAGGAGTTAAGATTTTTAATCTCGGTGCGTGTTCCAAACTTAAGTGTGCCTACCGGACGAAGAGAGATGTTGGCATCGCAGCGTAGGCTGCCTTCCTCCATATTCCCATCACTTATCTTAAGATATCGAGCGATCTGACGAATGGTTTTAAGATAAGCACCGGCCTCTGATGGTGAACGTAGATCTGCTTCTGAGACTATTTCAAGGAGCGGTACTCCAGCGCGATTCAGATCGACTAGTGAGGTGCTGGTGCGGCTATCATGTATGTTTTTGCCGGCATCCTCTTCCATATGCACACGTTTAATTCCAACTGTGCGCACGGCCTCATCAACATGAATAGTGATGTGGCCTCTTTCGCAGATTGGCTCTTCGTACTGTGAGATCTGGTATCCTTTTGGAAGATCCGGGTAAAAATAGTGCTTACGGGCAAATCGATTAAACCGTCTAATCTCGCAGTTTAGTGCTAATCCGCACATCACTCCATACTCAACGACACGCCTATTTAGTACTGGTAGCGCACCCGGCAATCCCAGCGTTACAGGATCTACAAATTCATTTGGATCTCCGCCAAATGCAGCCGAAGAAGGGGTAAATATTTTTGTAGCGGTAGATAGTTGTAAATGAACTTCCAGCCCTATGACAGCTTCAAATTCCATAATTTTATAAAATCGACTAAATAACCGGTCTTGACTTATAGCATTCCGTCAATCTTTCAAACTCAGCAGCAAATCTAAAAATCATCTCTTCATCGAACGGCTTTGCTATCAGCTGCAACCCGATCGGCAATCCTGCCGAATCGAAACCGCATGGTACACTCATGCCAGGTAACCCAGCTAAATTAACCGGTATAGTAAAAACATCGCTTAGATACATGGAGAGTGGATCACTTACTTTAGCGCCTATTTTAAAAGCGGTGGTTGGGCTGGCCGGGCAGGCTATAACATCACAGCGTGTAAATGCCTCTTTGAAGTCTCTTGCAACAAGTGCGCGTACCTTCTGTGCTTTAAGGTAGAATGCATCAAAATATCCAGCCGAAAGTACGTAAGTTCCAACCATGATGCGGCGTTTGACCTCATTTCCAAATCCTTCCGATCTGGTCTTGCAGTACAAATCAAATAGATCTTTGCTCTCTTTAGCGCGGTGTCCATATCTTACACCATCAAAGCGGGCTAGATTCGAGGAGGCTTCGGCTGGGGCTAAGATATAATATGTTGCCAGTGCGGCTTCGGTATGCGGAAGCGATATCTCGACAAGCTCCGCCCCAGCAGCTGATAACTTATTAATACCAGCGCGAACCGATTGCTCGACTTCGGCCGCTAGTCCCTTGATGAAATACTCCTTTGGCACTCCGATCTTTAATCCCTTGATGCCCTTCCCAAGTGCAGCGGAGTAATCAGGTATAGGACTATTTATTGAGGTAGAGTCACGTGCGTCATGGCCGGAAATAACTGAAGTTACAGTTGCGCAGTCTGAAACCGTGTTGGCAAAAGTTCCCACCTGATCAAGTGATGAGGCAAAGGCTACAACGCCGTATCTACTGACTCGCCCATATGTAGGCTTAAGACCAACCACGTTACAAAAAGAGGCTGGCTGGCGAACAGAACCGCCTGTATCGGTGCCAAGGGCAGCCGGACTTAAGCCTGCTGATACGGCAACAGCAGATCCGCCGCTTGATCCGCCAGGGACATATTCTGTATTCCAAGGATTACGAACAGTGCCAAAAGCGGAATGTTCGTTTGATGCGCCCATGGCAAACTCATCCATATTAGTTTTGCCGACAATTATTGCTCCTGCGGATTTAAGCTTCTCAACTACTGTGGCATCATAAGGTGGTATCCAATCTTGCAAGATCTTACTTGCGCAGGTAGTACGGATATTTTTTGTGACTATTATATCCTTTACGGCTATTGGAACGCCGAGTAGGGCAGCAGATTCTTTATTCTTGATCCGTTTGTCTGCCTCTTTAGCTTGCATTAGCGCTGAGTCTTTAGCGATCTCAATAAAGGCATTTAGTTTTGAGTGTTTCTCAATTCTATCAAGATAGCTTTTGGTAACTTCCTCTGAGCTGAACTTGCCGGATTGAAGACCGGTTGTTATCTCTGCAATGCTAAGTGTTCTATCCATTTACTATAATTACTCTACAATTATCGGTACTCTAAAGAATCGCCCAGACTTATCAGCGGCGTTTTTTAAGGCATCTTCGACGGGCATATGGGGTTGAAGAATGTCAGGACGAAAAACATTAGTAACCTCATGTGCGTGGCTCATCGGTTCAACACCTGAAACATCAACCTTATCAAGGCCTTTAACATAATCCAGGATAGAATTTAAGTTTGAGAATAGCTCAGGCAATCTAGCCTCGTCTACATATAGACGGGAGAGTTTAGCGATTTTCAAAACTTCATCTTTAGGAATAATTTCATTACTCATCTTGTGGTACTTTCAATCAGAATGAAAACATAATAGCATTATAGTTAAAGTTATACATCGCAGCTCAGCAAAGATAAAGAGAAGGGAATTTTTCAACTATGACAGAACGCCGTTTGAGCACATCGGATTCCGCTAATGGAAAGTACAATTATGATATTCTGGTAATTGGGTGCGGTCCAGCTGGGCAGCGCGCAGCTATTCAGGCAGCAAAGAAGCGAAAACGGGTAGCAATTATTGACAGCCGGGAAGTCGTTGGCGGGATGTGTGTAAATGTCGGTACTATACCAAGCAAATCCTTTAAAGAGGCCGTTCTTTTTCTCTCCGGTTATCGTCAGCGCAGTATCTATGGCGCCGGATATAGAGTTAAATCCGATATTCAGATGGAGGATCTAACCTTTCGCTGCAACTATATCATGCAGAGCGAAATCGACGTAATTAAAGCTCAACTTGCTAGAAATCATGTAGAGGTTATCTATGGGCATGCATCGTTCCAGGATGAGCACACAATTAAAATAGAATCTCAGGATGGTGTTATTACAAAGACTGCAGAGAAATTTATTATAGCAGTAGGAGCCAAGCCGCACCGCCCCGATAACATACAGTTTAATGGCAAAACTATATTTAATAGTGATGACATCCTTAAAATGAAAGAATTACCACGTGATATGACAGTCGTCGGTGCCGGGGTAATTGGTACAGAATATGGCTCCATGTTTGCGGCGCTGGGTGTGCATGTCACGCTTATTGATACACGCAGAGATTTTCTTTCGATTATCGATGATGAAATTACCGAGTCATTGAAGTATCAGCTGCGCAGCATGGGTGTTACTATTAGACTTGGCGAAGAGGTAAAAAGCTGCAAGTCGAGAGAAGATGAGAAGGTTGTTACCGAGTTAAAGAGCGGAAAAATTATAGTTTCTGATGCGGTCTTGTATTCAGCCGGCCGCCGCAGTGCTACCGAGGATCTCGGCTTGGATAAGCTAGGAATTAAGATCGGAGAGCGTGGCAAGCTGGTGGTCAACCAGGACTACCAGACCAATGTCGGTCATATCTATGCGGCTGGAGATGTCATCGGGTTTCCTGCTTTAGCCTCCTCCTCGGCGGCGCAGGGGCGGCTCGCAAGTTGTCACGCTCTTGGTATTGATGAAGAGGCTATGCAGATACCGTTGCCCTACGGAATTTATTCGATTCCTGAGATTTCATATGTTGGTGCGACAGAGCGGGAATTAACAGAGCAGCAGATTCCGTATGAAACTGGGATCTCTCGTTATCGTGAAATTGTACGTGGACTGATCTTAGGAGACGAAGAGGGGATTCTAAAGATAATATTCCATCGCGAGACAAAGCAGATTCTTGGTGTGCACATCATTGGCGAGTATGCAACAGAGTTGGTTCATATCGGACAAGCGGTCATAGCATTAAAAGGCGGTTTGGATTACCTAAAGGATGCCGTGTTTAATTATCCAACCTTAGCGGAGTGCTATAAGGTTGCGGCGCTGGATGGGTATAATAAGTTGAAGGCGTAGGAGCTTACTGGGACCGCGGGCTTCCAGCCCGCTACGCAGTAGCATTTAATTTGTTTGCGGGCTGGAAGCCCGCGGTCCCAGTAAGGATCTAAATATCAAATATGACCACCTCCACCCCTCTAAATTTGCTGGCCTTTCTTGCACACGCACTCGCACATCGCATCCGCACACCGTTATCAGTGATCTCAAATGATCTACACTATTTTAAATCGTTGCTGCCTAGCGGCGAGGTAGATCGAAGTCTTGAGCGTGCTCGGGAGATCGATAAGATTCTACGTCAAGCAGCCTGCTTAGAACGGAGTGCTCATAAAACAGATTGCGTCAGTTTTAAAGAGATATTTGGTGTAGGTGACTCGGATTGGAGGATTGAAGTTGATCAGGCACTTATGCAAAACGGGTTGGAGCTGTTAAAGTCAGTAGCGTCAAGCCTAAGCACAGGGCAGGACTGGGCATTTTCTGCCAACGCATCCTCTTCTGAATGTATCCTTAAGGCGACTCTTACTCTTAAGGAAAATGAAGTATTAAGAGGTCCTGGCAGCTATCCTACGCTAACCGAGACACTTTCATTATCTTCCGGATTAGATCTCATAGCCGTACCTCTACTAGATGCGATTTTTCTTGCTTACGCTAGTAAGTTGGAGGTGGAGGTAGGGATTAACCTCCAATATGCTGCCACTTTCCAACGGTTTAGAGGCTAAAATAATTTTTTAATTCTTTTACATACACCTATAATTTCTGTTATAGTTTTGCCGTTGTTTATGGCAGAAACTCCATCTATTCTTCTTGTAGACGATGATTCGGAAGCCTTGCTAAGCCTGGCCCGAGCCCTTAAGGCAAACTCCCTCAAAGCGCAGATTGAAGTGGCAACAGACAGCATAAAGGCGCTCGCCAGTTTTAAGTCTAATCAGATTGCAGTTGCAGTAATCGATCTGTCTATTGATGAGAAAATAGGTGTTGAGAGCGGGTTCTCACTTTTACAAGCCATCTTAGAGCTAGACAGCAGCGCACGTGTAATTGTGCTGACAGGACATGGCTCACCGGAGTTTGGGGTGCGCGCACTTAAGCTTGGTGCGGCAAGTTTTATAGAGAAACCAGCAGAGATAGATCATCTGCTCGCGTTAATACGGGACGGATTAAGTCAGGTAGAGCTTAGACGAAGTTTCCTGACGCTAAAGCAATCTGCGCCGGACGCTCTTGAACAAGCATTAATCGGCAACAGTGATCTGATGAAGCGCGTTAGGGAGCAATCCCGCCTAGCTGCAAAAAATAATCTTCCGGTATTATTAAGTGGTGAAACAGGCACAGGCAAGGGAGTGGTGGCGCTGGCTATCCATAAATTAAGTCTACGCGCATCAAAGCAGTTTGTTCGCTATCAGCCCACCTTCGCTACAGCCGATCTGGTTAATAGCGATCTCTTTGGTCATGAGAGGGGGTCATATACCGGAGCACTTGAGGAGCGGCGCGGCTTATTGGCTGAGGCGAGTAACGGCACACTCTTTCTTGATGAAATAGAGGAGCTGCCGATTGAAACGCAGATTATGCTGCTTGGCGTTCTACAGGATCGATCTTTTCGTAAACTTGGTAGTAATAAGGAAGAGCACGCTGATTTTCGCTTAATTGCGGCCACTAATCAGCCGATCTCAGAATGTCTTAGCAATGGGAAAATAAGAGCTGATTTCTATCACCGCATTGCTCATATCAAGATCGATCTGCCGGCTTTGCGCTTAAGACGTTCAGATATCCCGGAGTTAGCCACCTATTTTCTTACTCGATTTCGGGAAAAGCAACAGATAAATATATCAGGATTTTCAGATGAAGCACTTTCAAGACTGCAAAATTATAACTGGCCCGGGAATGTACGAGAGCTAGAAGCCTGTGTTGAGGCTGCGGCCTGGAGTGCGAGTAGTCAGGATCGTTTCGTTATTTCTGCTTCAGATTTTGTTTTAGATAGATTTGAAGAGACCGCTTCGGATACTAATCTGAACGTACTAGTGGACCGGTATAAGTATAAACTTGTATCTGAAGCGCTCGATAGAAATGGCGGCAATCAGCTGCGCACGGCAAAGGAGCTTAAGGTAGACAGAGCAACGATTAAAAGAATTATTGAACGTGGGGTCGAGGAGTAGCGCACATTTTTTTCTACTTTAATAACTTGATAAATAATTTAATTATTCAGGACTCCCAAGGAGTTCCTACGAAAATTTCGTATTTGAGATTAGGAGATTTTCTTAGATATTCATTGGGTGCACTAAAAATTTCATCCTATAGCATGTGGAGATCTGCTTATTGATCATTTTGGCTGCGCAGCGAATCACGGCGTACCAACCATCTTATCATCAGGCACAATTTGAGATTGACCCCAGTCCTCATAAACATGTGCGCCCTTACGCATTATTATTAATAATTTAAATTAAAATTTCTATGCTGTCTTGCTAATCTGAACCAACGGAGTCTCACGCACTGAACATATAATGCGCTCTAAGTACGACTTGAGTCGGCGCGCCTCAAGTTGGCTGAAGCATGGCTCAAGCAGTAATAATATCTCCTTGGAGTAAAGATTCCAAGTCTCGCGCATTGCGCTCTTGCCTTTTGGTGTAAGAGTAGCATAAGCACCGCGGCGATCGTCAGGGCACTTCATACGTTCCATAAGTCCTCGACGTTGTAACCGTTTGGCTACTCGAGTAATTCCGCTTCTGGTAAAAACCGTTGCCTTAGCCAGATCTGCTAAACGAATCTTGCCGAGCTCACTACGGCTTATACCAAGTAGAACATCATATTCATCAAGTGAAAGTGGCGCATTACCACTTAAGCTTTGCTCAATCTGCCGAATGGCAAGTGCGTGTGATACAAAGAATGCCCCCCAAGCCTCCAATAAGTCATTAGTTTTTGTTGCCATGGAATTATCCTAACATATTTAGTTGACATGTCAATTATTGTTTGTTATAGTTGACACATCAACTATTTTATTTTAGGTGTAAAATTATGAAAACTTTACTAGTTAAATTGACAAAAACTGAACCGAATCTTGGACCAGTTGTAGCACGTTTAGCCTTAGCTCTGGTGATTTTGCCACATGGGCTTCAAAAGACCCTTGGTCTATTCGGTGGGTACGGCTTCGGTGGTACAATGGGTTTTTTTACGGGGAGCCTGGGTGTTCCAGCGCTACTGGCATTCCTGGTAATCATGGCCGAGTCCCTCGGCTCGGTTGCAATTGCACTTGGATTTTTCACAAGATTCTGCGCATTCAGTCTTGCTCTAGTAATGCTTGGGGCAGTTCAGATGGTACATTTTAAGAATGGCTTCTTTATGAATTGGTTTGGCAATCAAGCAGGCGAGGGATATGAGTATCATCTGCTGGTGATTGGGTTGGCTCTGTCCTTGGTATTTAGTGGAGCAGGAAAGTTTTCAATCGATTCAAAACTAAGCGAGAGGATGCAATGAAAATAGGGCATGGCCATTTAAAGGTTAGAAATTTGAATATAGCACTGGAGTTTTATACTAAAGTGCTTGGCTTGAGGGTGAGCGAGCGAGTGGATGATCATTTTGCCTTTCTAACTTTTGGAGTGGCGCATCACGATCTTGCATTGCAAGAGTTAGGGGAGGGGGCCTCACAGCCCCCACCCAAGGCAGTCGGGCTATATCACTTGGCTTTTGAAGTTGCTAATCGGAGTGAGCTTGGAGCTGCTCTTTTAAAACTTGAAGAGATGGGGTGTGCGACTACCTTGATCGATCATCGAATTAGTTGGGCTATCTATACCGCTGATCCCGATGGCAATGGTGTAGAAATATATCTTGATCGCCGAGGCTCAGCTGGAGGAGAAAAAATCTGGAACGGAATAAGCTATAGCCTAAATCGTCAGGAACTAGTTTGTTCCCGTTCCTTACGGAGCGCAAATGCGCTAAGCGCTACCTAGGCGCCTTGTACGGGCCTCCTGTCTTAGTTTTGCAAAAAAGGTAGTTCCCGGACAGAATCTAGTTAAATTCGGTAAATCTTGGAGATCTCCTCCTGTACACTAATGGTACAGGAATATCCCTAATTTCAGTCGGTTCCTACATATAGCCGCACATTTTAATGCCAAGCAGGTTAACTTAGAGAAGTTGGCCAAAGACTCGCAGGTCGGAGCCAGTACCGTTAGGAATTATTTCGAGATTCTGAATGATACATTAATCGGACGCAGGCTTCAGCCCTGGAATAAAAGCACAAAGATCAAAGAATCAGCGACTGACAAATTTTACCTATTCGACTCTGGCGTGGCCAGGCAGCTACAAGGCAGAATGAATTACGCGCAAGGAACTCCTGAATTTGGCGACGCCTTGGAAGCCTATGTCCACCACGAATTGAGCTGCTTTATAGAGTATAGATCTCGGGATTCAACGCTCCACTATTGGCGTACTCATAGCGGCTATGAGGTCGACTTTGTGCTAAATGGAGAGATTGCGATTGAAGTCAAAGCAACATCCAACCCCTCCAAAGAAGAGATAAAAGGCCTGCTTGCATTTAAAAAAGAATATCAAGCAAAAAGATTGATCTTAGTTTGCCAAGATCCGTTTAAGAGAGTAGCTGAAGGCGTAGAGATTGTACCTGTGCGAGCATTTTTAGATATGTTGTGGGGTGGGGAGATTGTGAAAAATTGATGAAGTTCTCCATCATTTTATCTTCACTTATTTAGCCCTCCTCTTTCTCCACCACAACTGGAGCATTAAGAGGTCTTACCGCGGATAGCTGCCAGAGCCGCATGATTAGATCTGGGTCTAGTTTAAGGTCGCCAGATAAGATCTGTGTCCCATCAAAAGCAAAGAATGGCCGTGATATTGTCATGCCCGGGATTAGATCGGCTAGTTCTACCTTAGTTTCATTCTCTGAAACCTCCTGATTTTTATTCTGAGATGCTGCCAGTAGAAGCTTCTTGTTTGTCCTTAAATGTTTAGGTACTAAAGCGGCTGAAGTTTTTATTGAAATTGCTTCAGATAGAATTTTTATTACGCAGGCTAAAACCTGTGGATGAATATTTGAAATTTCGTTATTACGCAACTTTCTAAGCACTGTATAGGCGCCACGCGAGTCCCATAGACCGCTTGGATAGCAAGCACGGTCGATCATATCAAGGGTCATAAGCGTACTGGCAACAATAGATACTTCATCTTCGCCCGGGGATTGCTCATGTCCGATGTAACGAGCGGTAGTAGATACAATATTGCCTATCAGCGGCGATTTGAGATCCTCAGTTAGTTTCATGGCGCTATCCTTCAGTCGGCTGCAGAGCTCGCTTCTAATATCCTGAGAATTTGAATAGTGATACTGAATTCTGGTGAGAGCACGATTACGCTGTGCAAAGCTTGACATATATAAAAATGCGGCTGCCTGGGCAGCTTCTCTAAGTGCTGCTGGCATGGCTAAGGTCTCCAATATTCTGCTATTTAGAAATGCTAGACGGTGCAGATGGGCAATGTACCATTTGCCAGCATCGGCGCAGGCAAGTCCTATCGTCGATTGAATGGAGCGATCCTTAGGCAGATAATGTTTCTGGTTTCCGAGCTGTGATAGACGGTATTCCTTACCACCTAGGTTTTGAATATTTAGTTTTAGCTTAGACCAGTAGTTAAATATTGCTGCTGGCTTATCTACAATCTGTGGAGGTGTTTCTTGAGGTGTAGGCTCTGCCGCGGTATTTGAAGTTTCGACGCTAAATCTTTTGCGCTCAATAAAGCGCGGATATTTTTCAATAACGAAATCAACTGCGCTGAATAGATCCCAGAGGTTGTAAGGCACTGAGATAGTTACAACCAGATCGAAATATTGTTTAAGTACCGGCTCGGCAGCGGCTGCATCTTTTCCTACAATGATTAACGGAAAATCGTGAAGCTCCTTATTGGCAACTAATGAGCGAACATTATTGATTGTCTCCTGATCGTCCTCGCTTCCTATGGTAATGAATATCGGCTGCTTTAACTGAAGAAGTGCCTCCCCGCATTCACGAATATCAGTCTTAATACTGCTTGCCATCCCTTTCGCTTTAAGTTTTTCACGGAAAGATGGGGGCAGCTCGCCGCCGCTTTGAAATATCAAAATGTCGTAGTGGGAATCGGGTATTGTCGCCATCAGGTAACTTTTACAGATCGACTCAATTCATGAAGTACTTAATGTTCCACCGCACTTTTTCTATTCCAAACAGAAGGCAACTAGTTTATGTTATAAAAATTGAGTTTTTATAGGATCTTAGATGAATATTCGTACTTTGCCGCAGACTTTTGAGAACTTAACCGCGCCCCTAGTAGTCGTTCTAGTTAAGGCAGAATCTCTGCAGCCTAAAAAAGGTGGAAAAAAACAGGGCGTAGACCTTGCAGGGCTTAATGAGAAGCTAGGTGGAGATCTACTCAGAAAATTAGCCGCACTTGAATTTAAGGGTAAGCCCGCTGAGTCCTGTCTTATTAATCTTCCAAGTACGGAGCCCTTCGGTGCTCTGTTATTTTACGGTTGGGATGGAAAGCAGAAGTCTAATCATAAGAAGTTAGCTGTTTACCGCAAATTAGGAAGTACGGTTTTAGGTGCCGCAAAAAAGCTTAAAGCTTCTAAGGTGGCGCTGTTGCCGGATGATGCAGATTTTACCAAGGATAATCTTTTTTCATTCCTAGAAGGGCTGCTGTTAACCGCCTATACATTTATTCAGTATAAATCAAAACAGGATCCGCGTTTTGAGCTGTCAGAGATAAATATATTGGGAGGAGCAAAAATTAAGCCTGAAGTCGTAGAGCAGGCTAAAATTGTAACGAATGCAACTATAATGGCGCGTGATTTGGTAAATATGCCGGCGCGTGATTGCACCCCGTCTTATCTAGTAACTAAGGCACGAGAGGTTGCAAAAAATGGGAAGCTCAAGATTACGGTTTTTGAAAAAAAGGATCTGGAAAAACTAGGTGCAAATTCACTTCTTTCTGTTGCCTCCGGCAGCGATGAGCCGCCCTACTTAATCAAACTTGTATATAAGCCAAAAGGAAAAGCAAAAAAAATCATTTCAATTGTTGGAAAAGGGGTCACCTTTGATACTGGCGGCTATTCTATCAAGACAGCCGGAGGGATGGAGACAATGAAGTGTGATATGTCGGGAGCCGCAGCTGTAATTGCTACGATGCAGGCGGTAGCGCTTTTAGAGCCGAAAATAGAGGTGCGCGGGTATGTGCCTACTGTTGAGAATATGGTTAACGGGCATGCCACCCGTCCTGGTGACATAGTTAGAGCAACAAATAAGAAGACTATTGAGATTCTAAATACAGATGCTGAGGGTAGGCTTATTCTAGCCGATGCGCTCTGCATGGCAGAGAGTGATAAGTGTGATGCGATTATCGATCTTGCAACTCTGACCGGAGCTTGTGTCGTCGCCCTTGGCCCGGATTATGCCGGGCTTTTCAGTACTGATGAGCGGCTTGCGGCAGCACTTTCCAGCGCCGCAGAGGAGAGTGCAGAGCCTATTTGGCGGATGCCTTTAGCTGAGGAGTACCGTGAGGCTATCAAGAGCAGTGTGGCCGATATAAAAAACACAGGCGGCAAGGCTGGTGCAATAACGGCAGCTCTATTCTTAAATGAGTTTGTAGAGAAAACGCCGTGGGCACACCTTGATATCGCTGGACCTGCCTTTGTTGATGGAGATAAGGATCATATCAAAAAGGGCGGTACAGGGTTTGGTGTGCGGACCTTGGTGCGGTATCTGATGGGGGTATGAGTCCAACCTAATCCCTTGAAAAATCCCCGTAAATTCGCTATTTTATGACTCTATGGAAGCAGCCGTAAACTTACATGCAATTAATATAGAAGATGAAATGCGTCAGTCCTATATGGACTACGCCATGAGCGTTATTATTGGTCGAGCGCTTCCCGATGTACGTGATGGTCTTAAGCCGGTGCAGCGCCGAGTCCTATACGCCATGTTGGGATTAGGGTTAGTTCCAGGCAAGAAACATTCTAAGTGTGCCGGTGTAGTTGGTGAGGTATTAAAAAGATTACATCCGCATGGTGATATTCCTGTTTATGACGCGCTTGTAAATTTGGTGCAGCCTTGGACCAAGCGGTACGGATTGGTGGATGGTCAGGGAAATTTCGGATCTATAGATGGAGACTCAGCCGCTGCCTACCGTTATACGGAGTGTAGACTTACACATGTAGCGGAGCGCATGCTTGAGGATATTGAAAAAGATACCGTTGATTTTATCCCTAACTTTGATGAATCAAGTGAGGAGCCGGTGGTATTGCCATGCGCGGTTCCAAATCTTTTAATTAACGGCTCAGACGGAATTGCGGTGGGCATGGCTACTCATATGCCTCCTCATAACCTAGGCGAGGTAGTAGCCGCTATTATTGCATATATGAACAACCCTGAGATTCAGCTGCAGGAGTTAATGAAATTAATTCCTGGGCCGGATTTCCCAACAGGCGGTATCATTTATGGCCGTGACGGCATTAATTCCGCCTATGCTAATGGACGCGGCATTATTCAGCTGCGAGCAAAAACAAGCATTGAGAATCTAAAGACAGGATCCCGCGAATGTCAGGCTATTGTAGTTACTGAAATTCCGTTTCAGGTTAATAAGTCAAGATTAATAGAGAGAATTGCTGAACTCGTTAACGAGAAAGAGGTTGATGGCATCAGTAAGCTCCGTGATGAATCAGACCGAACCGGAATGCGTATTGTTGTCGAGCTTAAGCGCGACGCAACTCCGGAGGTTGTACTTAATCAGCTCTTTAAACTAACACCTCTACAGGATAGTTTCGGTGTTATAAATCTTGCTATCGTAGAAGGCCGCCCAGAGATTCTCCCGCTTAGCGGTATAATCAAGAATTTTGTATTCCATCGCCGTGATGTCGTAACCCGTCGCACCCATTTTGAGCTTCGCAAGGCTGAAGCGCGTATGCATCTTTTGGAAGGTTTTAGGATCGCCCTCTTAAACCTCGATGCGGTTATTGAGCTGATTAAGAAGTCTGAGTCTCCGGCTGAGGCACGTCAGGGCTTGATGAGTAAGTATAGCCTCTCTGAGATCCAAGCGCAGGCTATTCTAGATCTACGATTGCAGAAATTAACCGGCATGGAGCGATTGGCTATTGAGCAGGAGCACGCCGAGTTGGCTAAGGAGATTGAGCGCTTAAAGGGGATCCTCTCAGATACAAAGAAGGTCGATGCTCTTATTATCGCAGAGCTAACAGAGATAGGTGAAAAGTACGGAGATAAGCGCCGCACCGAGATCGTCTCACAGCAGGCAGAGATAAATGTCGAGGATCTGATTGAAGATGAGGAGATGGTGGTAACGTTAAGCCATCGCGGCTACATTAAACGCACACCAATAGTAAATTACCGTGCACAAAAACGCGGCGGGAAGGGGATCACCGGCGCCGCCCAGCAGGATGACGATTTTATAGAGCATCTATTTGTTGCCTCGACGCATGACGATCTAATGGTATTTACAAGCCGCGGCAGGCTTTATTGGCAGAAGGTATACGAAATACCTGAGTCGGCGCGCAACACGCGCGGGCGAGCGCTTGTAAACGTCTTGAATCTAAAAGAGGAGGAGTCTATTACTGCTGTTCTTCCTGTGCGTGGAATCTCCGAGACGCACCATCTTTTTATGGCAACCGAGCAGGGGGTTGTTAAGCGCGTAATGCTCTCTGAGTTTGCAGGCTCAAGACGCACCAATGGTATTATCGCATGTAAGTTAAGGGATGGAGATAATCTCATAGGTGTCGGTATCAGCTCAGGCGAGGATGAGATTATTCTCTGTAGTAAGCAGGGAATGGCGATGCGTTTTCAGGAAGCTAAAGTGCGCGATATGGGCCGCACGGCTGTAGGGGTGCGCGGTATGCGGCTTGATGATGGGGATGCGGTAGTTAGTATGACTATCGTTTCTAATCTTGTCGCTGGTGCGCCGGCTGTAGTCGGAAAAGCCGGTAAGGATGGAACTTTGCTCACAGTATGTGAAAATGGGTACGGTAAGCGCAGTTTGATTGAGGACTATAGACTTACTGGTCGTGGTGCGCGTGGCGTCATCGACATAAAAACTTCTGATCGAAACGGTCCTGTAATCGCAGCTTGTGCTGTAACAGATGAGAGCGAGTTAATGCTTATTACCACGGCAGGAAAAGTTATCCGCATCCGCTCCAAGGAGCTTTCGATTATCGGACGTAATACAGGAGGTGTGCGTTTAATAAACCTTGAGCCCGGTGAGAAGGTTGCCGCCGTAGCGCATCTGGCCGAAACGGAATAGGTTTTATTTGGTTGATTGTTGTAGGGGCAGATGGCAATCTGCCCCAGGTGCGAGCGGCAGCTCGCACAATTTGGCCCCTGCAATAACTATTTTTAAAAAATCTATGCCATCCACCACCATCTCAGTTCTAGGTCTAGGAAATTGGGGAACGGCACTTGCTAACCATCTTGCTACAAAAGGGTTTGATGTTTTGGGGTGGTGTAAGGAGAAGGAGATATTTGATGGCATCAATTCTAAACATGAGAACCCGACTTACCTAAAAGGGATCGCACTTAGTCCGCAGCTTAAGGCCACACTTAATTTAGAGGAAGCTCTCGGTGCAAAATATATTCTACTGGTATTCTCCGCTTCTGCCTTAAGGGAGATGTCTGCTAAGTTAAGAGTATCAAATGATACCTTGTTGATTAGCTGCATTAAGGGTCTTGAATCCACAACTTTACTTACCCCACTAAAATTTTTGGAGGCAAATCTTGTAAGTAAACCTGCTCTGGCGGTAGTAAGTGGGCCAACTTTTGCGCGGGACATAGTTGCGCATCGCCCTTCCGGAGCAGTAGCCGCATCGAAAAATGAAGCTGTGGCACGTGAGGTAGCTGAGCTTTTTAACTCTGACTGGATGAAGTTATATGTTTCTACCGATCCGCTTGGGGTTGAATTGGGTGGAATTTTAAAAAATGTGATAGCGCTCGCTGCTGGTGTATGTGATGGCCTTAAACTCGGAGACTCAGCCAGGGCAGGGTTAATTACCCGCGGCTTGGCCGAGATGATGCGTATTTCACAGGCGATGGGAGCAGACCTACAGACATTATCTGGACTCTCTGGCTTAGGCGATCTGATTATGACAGCGACCTCAGATCTGAGTCGTAACCGTACAGTTGGTGTTAGGCTAGGTAAAGGGGAGAAACTAGCCGATATTATCCGGAGTTTGGGATCTGTAGCAGAAGGGGTAAGCAGCACTCCGGTAATATTGGAACTCGCAAAACGAAACTCTGTTGATGTGCCGATTATAGATGCTGTATCTAAGCTATTAAAAGATGAAGTAACCGCCATGGAGATGGTACAGGCATTATTAAAACGTCCGATGCGGAGGGAGTTTTAGGTTGGGTGGTGGCGGGACAAAATTGTGCGAACTGCCGTTCGCACCTGGGGCAGATTGCCATCTGCCCCTACGGAGACATTTGTAATGTAGGGAATATCTTACGCTGCCTGGTAGCAATGCTTCGCATTGCCCAGGCGCGTCCATCCGCCCCTACAACTTATCTAAGGCCGTTTCGAAAAGGGGTGGGTCCATTCCATTACGAAAAAAATCGGCAAAAATAAAAATTATTAGGTAGGGGCAGATGGCAATCTGCCCCAGCGACCGCACGGCAGTGCGGTCAAATATTAACCCTTATTGAAATATCGATCTTTACCCCATCGCTTAGGATTAAAATCGATATAATCTAACAATACACTTAATGCGCGCACGTCTCTGATCACCTTTTCATGATAACCACGTTGCCAAACTGTGTAGTTAGGATTATCGAAAAGTATGCGAATATCTGTCGTGACCGCAGCTTTAAAAGCTGCAACAAATCTGAAAAGACTGCGATTCTCAAATTTGCCGAATTTTCGTGGTCGCTCGATCCCTTTACCATTCGTAATAATTTCAACGATTAAATGAATATGGTTTGGCATTATGACGTATTTGTGTATAACAACTTCGCTGCGAAGGTTTGAACTTCTCAACAACTGCTTTTTCACGCTCTCCCCAATTTTAGATAGAATTATCTCTTCACATTCAATTTTTCCAAAGAGTATACGTTGCCGATCCGTACAGATCGTCACAAAAAATAGATTCTTCCTAGAATAATCTAACTCCTTAACCCTAACGCTTTGTCTGCCTATGCGTATCTGTGCAGCTCCTTCTTCCATATTAAAATATCGATTATTATATGTAAAAGTTGCTTGCTCAATCTAAAAATACCCCCATAGACTTCATAACCTCCTAGTAGGATTAAGTATTTTTTTTGTAGTCCCCCTTCTTTAATAATACAAACTACGTTAGACTGAGGTGTTGCTGAGCGTTGATCTTTAAAAAAACTAATCTGGTAGAAGCGAATAATTCTGCAGCCTATTAACGGATTTCCGTTACTAGGCTGTCGACAGAAGAGTTAAGGTTTTAATGGATTTTGTTACTTTTTTTGGTGTGTGATAAACGGGTGTCCTGACTAAGTGGAGATCAGTGAGTGACGTTGTTATTGGGTAATTTTATCCTGGTAAGAACGTCACCCACATCTCCGTAGTCGGATCTCAATAACCCCTTGAGACCGGCCGGGCAGGCGGAGATGTGGGTGGCACTAGCCTCCTCGAGCTGGCACGGACACCCGGTAATTGCGCCTGATCCCCCTCAGGCCAACCCGGGTGTCCGTGACCAGTCTTATCGCACACCACGAGGATCTAGTCGGTTGTCGGTTCACCTCGGTTGTGCGTGGCGTTTCCTCTTTGTCGACGGCTTTTCTTTTATTACCATGCCACTCCTCGCCGCATTTCTCTCCGCACTACTCTCAGCCTCAAAAGATTTCTTAAGTAAGAGTGTCTCCTCCAAAGTGAGTAGCCGAGTATCTACTTTTGCATCCTTTTCCTATGCGCTGCCGTTTTATCTTGTGGCTTGGCTAATAGCGCTTTCTTTTGGATGGGAGACAGTTGTAATTACAACCACATTTTTATCTCTAGCCTTTCTAAGAAGTGTTGCAGATATCTTTGCCGAGTGGAGTCGGATGCATGCATTTAAGTCAGCTGATGTCTCAGTAGTCTCCTCTTTGTTGGCGCTATCTCCGGTAATACTTCTTTTTATCTCACCTGCTCTGACTAATGATAGAATCACATATGCAGGCATGTTAGGAGTGGTTCTCGTAGCTGTTGGTAGTCTCCTAATGGTATACCGTCCGGGGGTTAAACACTCCGCGCAGGAGATAAGAGGGGTAGCTTTTGCAGTGGCTGGATCCTTCTTTTTTGCTATTAACTCCTGCCTAGATAGATTGGCTGTTCAGCAGGCAGGGCCTATAACTTCAGGGTTTGCGATGACCCTTTTCTCGGCGCTACTACTTCTGCCGCTTCTGCCATTTAAGACTGCTAGATCTGAGTTTAAAACAGGCGCGAAAGAGTTCTGGTTAAGAGGATTTCTAGAGATAACCTTTATGGTATCAAAGCTCTATGCCATGCAGACCCTGCCAGCCGCCTATGTCGTTGCTATCCTTAGAAGCTCAATGCTTTTCTCTGTGATTGGCGGAAGGATAATCTTCAAGGAGCAGGGGTTTAGAAGAAAACTGATAGCCACTTCTTTAATGTTGTGTGGAGTTGTGGTAATAGTTTTGGAGGTGTAGGGATTAATACTGGGAGCGCGGGCTTCCAGCCCGCTACGTAGTGCTATTAAATACCTATGCGGGCTGGAAGCCCGCGCTCCCAGTGAGGGAATCTTCCTTTCACCTTAGGAAATTAAACATGAATATCTCGCCAGCAGCCTCCTCCTCTTATTACAATCCTGCACTTTCAGTTTTTTCAAAGCTTCTTCCGCTAGCTACCCTTGTTCTTATAATGGCGGGAGCACTTGTTACGAGTCACCAGGCCGGTCTCTCGGTTCCAGATTGGCCAACTACATATGGTGAAAATATGTTCACATTTCCATTTGAAAAATGGGTAGGCGGCATATTTTTTGAACATGGCCACCGGCTGATCGCCTCCGGAATCGGACTTCTAACTGTAATCCTTACTTTTTGGATCCAGGTATCAGAGAGTCGTCGCTGGGTTAAGGTTCTTAGTTTAGCTCTGCTTGCAGCTGTAATTCTTCAAGGTGTCTTAGGCGGTATTACTGTTTTATATAAGCTCCCGACAGCTGTTTCGGTTTCCCATGCGGTGTTGGCACAGACATTTCTGATTCTATCTCTTTGTATAGCTTATTCAGAATCAAGGGATTTTGTGCGGGTTGGTTCACTTGAGATCACTAGCAGCAATGCCAGAACTCTATTTACTCCTGCCCTTACAACTACGGTCATTATATATATCCAGCTTATTTTAGGCGCCCTGATGCGGCACACATACTCAGGGCTTGCTATTCCTGATTTTCCGACCATGGGTAATTCTCTCTGGCCGACCTTTGATGACGCGATGCTTTCCTCGATTAATGAACTCCGTGCCGGTATTAATCAGGCCCCTGTAATGTTGAGTCAGGTACTCATCCATTTTGCGCACCGTGTAGGAGCAGTAGCGGTTGTTATTGCGGTAGCATTTCTTGTCTTTAAGGCTAGAAATGTATTTCCGCGGCTTACGTCATTAATTTCAATAGTGGTTCTTTTCCAGTTTGTACTAGGTATTCTCACCGTTCTATCAGTTAAAGAGCCTTACCTAACAAGTCTACACGTTGTTACAGGTGCTCTTGCGTTAGGGCTTTCTACTCTATTGACACTTAGAGCGTATCGAATGAAGATCCGATAGATATGCGAATGAATAAAAGAGGGGTTGAAATACTGAATGCCTATCTGGAGCTAACAAAACCACGCATTCTAACCATGGTATTGGTTACCGCCGCTGTCGGCTTTTTCTTTGGCGAACAGGGGATACATTCCTATTATCTATTTACACTTATGCTTCTTGGAACCGGACTCTCCTGTGCCGGAGCCGCGGCGCTCAATCATTACCTAGAGCGGGAGGTTGATAGCTACATGCAGCGCACCTGTAAGCGGCCGATACCGAGTGGTCTTATCTCTTCGCAGAATGCACTCTATTTTGGTCTCTTACTTATCCTGTTAGGAGTAGGAATTCTGGTTGCGAAAGTTAATCTGTTATCCGGTTTTCTCTCATTATTAACTTCGTTCTTATACGTACTTGTCTATACTCCACTTAAACGCGTTACCTGGCTTAACACTACTATCGGTGCTATCCCAGGAGCACTCCCACCGATGGGTGGTTGGGCTGCAGCAACTGGACATCTAGGGGTTGAAGCCTGGATCCTCTTTGCTATCATCTTTCTTTGGCAGCACCCGCATTTTTACGCTATCGCCTGGATGTATAAAGATGATTATGCCCGTGGTGGTTTTAAAATGCTTCCGGTCGTTGATCCGGATGGGCGCAGTACCTTTCATCAGATAATAATCTTCTCACTTTTACTACTTCCGGTTTCCTTGATGCCAACAGTGGTTGGTATGGCCGGGCAGTTTTACCTCCTGGGTATCCTAGCGCTTGGGATCTTTATGTTAGTTTTCGGATTTACCTTGCTTTCAAGTGGTGCGGTTATGGATGCGCGAAAGCTACTAAGAGCTTCTGTAATATATCTTCCGATGTGGCTCGTCTTAATCATTATGGACCGCGGATTTTAGGGTTGCCTAGGTATAAGGGTGTGTTAAAATCTGGGATCTGCCTAGAAAGCTCTGTTCTTTAAAATTTCGAAAATCTGTAGTTGGTCCTTATTTCTGAGGCCTTTGGGAGGTGGTGTAAACTAGCTCCCAGAGGCTCTCGGTGAGTCTTTGGGTTGTGAAGAGGTTCTAGGGAAGAGAGGAGTGTCGGATGTCTGCATCGGGGAGCGCGACCGCGGTCGATTTCCGTATCAGGGGCAATCCGAGGGAGATCCTTCGGGTCGCGAAGGAGGCTGCCGCAGAACGCCGGGTGAAACAGGGGTGTCTCACCGACGACAGCGAGAAGGGGCCAAAAGATCTCTTGGTGTTTGAGATGGATGGAAGGGTGAACAACCAGGTCACGATCACCTTCGATGGCAAGGCGTTCGTTTACCCGTTGGTTCGCAGTGATGAGGCCTCGGCGACGCGATATGCGATCGTGCGAGAGATGCTCATCGCCTGTGGTGCTCTGACACCGAGCTGACCCCTCCGCAGGAACCCCGTCCGTGCGCTCAGGCGATTGCGCCAGCGCATGGACGGGGTATCCTGTCGTGGATACTTCATCCTCTCAGTTTTGGAGAGAGTTTGCTGACTCGCCGAGATGCTTCTGTGATTAGCCGAGATTAGTTTTGGAGGTGCTTTAGTGACACCTCCAGCTGGTATTTAAATAATTAAATCATTGGGAAAAGGAAAGTCACACTGGGACCGCGGGCTTCCAGCCCGCAAATAAGCAGCAGTTAATACGTTTGCGGGCAGGATGCCCGCGTTCCCAGTGCCCATTTTTGAGTAATTACTTCTTTAAGAAGCCTTTGGCTACGGTGGTACCAGTGCCCTCGTATCAGGCTCGTTGTCGTGCAGCTCTATCTCATGCAGGGAGTCGTAGAACAACGAAAGCCGCGGACAACGCTGTCCGCGAAGCTCGACAGATCAGGTGCGGTGAGAGAGGTACTCATTCGCATTCAAGCCCTCGCGCTGAGCCGATAACCGACCCCGTCCGTGCACCCAGGCGATTGCGCCAGTGCACGGATGGGGAGCCCTCTTTCTTGATCCTTCACCACTCTCGTAGTTTTGGAGAGGGTTTGGGGACTCACCGGGAAGTTTCTGTCATTTTCTTCTTGAAGAGATGCTGAGCTTTAGCGCAACTCTATTTAGGTTTTTTTACCTAATCTATTATTCTTGCGTATAAGAGGTAAAATATACAATAACTTCAATGTGTTATAGCGGAATTAAGGGCACATTTGACCGTTTAGCCAGACGCCTAACCTACCGATCTTATTAATGTCATGCAGGAGCTTCACACAGGCGAGCTATTCGCTAACCGCTACCGTCTTGGAAAACTTCTTGGAAAGGGGGGGATGGGACAGGTATTCCTTGCTTTTGACACCATGCTCGGAGATGAGAGGATCGCCTTAAAAATTCTTCACTCCTCCCTTGTTCGTGATGAGAAGCATACCAAACGTTTTCTTCGAGAGGTAACCCTCACCCGTAAAGTTACCCATCCTAATGTAGTTAGAACCTTCGATGTTGGAGCAGCCTCAGCAGGAAACCTATTTCTAACCATGGAGTACGTAGAGGGCCTTACCCTGCGTCAGAGGATGCAGCAGGGTGTAGTTGAGCCTCTTGAGTGTGCGCGCATTATTATGGAGATTGCGCGCGGACTGGCAGCAGTGCATGAGCAGGAGATCGTACACCGAGATCTTAAACCGGGAAATGTAATGCTGCTGGAAAATGGTGGTGTTAAGATCGCTGATTTTGGCGTAGCACGTCCTGAGTCCTCGGACATTACTGCACATGACGAGGTGGTAGGAAGCACACCATACATGTCACCTGAGATCTGGTTGGGTAAAAAGATAGGCCCAGCCTCTGATCTTTATGCACTTGGAATTATTGCCTATGAAATCGTCACTGCTCATCTTCCTTTTGATGGTGACTCGCCAGCTGAGGTAATGTGTAAACATCTAGAGTCTAATCCTTATCCACCACAGGAGGTGGTAGGCGGAATCCCAATCTGGTTTAATACCCTGATTTTAAAAATGTTAGCAAAAGACCCGATCAGGCGCCCAAGCAGCGCAACGGAAGTTGCTAATATTATACAGGAAAACCTTATTGAGCGTAGGGACACCACTACTTCAAGCACTAACCTAGTTGTTGATGCGTCTTTGCTTAACTCTTTTATGAAATCAGATGCAGTGCAATTTGAACCGCCCCCTAAGCCTCAGATCACAGAGAAGCCAGTTCTGCTCGAATCCTCGCATGCAGTTAGAGGGCAGGCGCCACTAAGTGACACGCGTCAATATTTGGACCCCAAGGAGCGCAGCACAACTGGAGTTACTGTTAAAAGCTATAAACGTGGGTTGATAGGACAGAGAAATATTATTACACCTTCACACTCTGATCGTACGAATGCCTCTGAGGGTTGGTCTGTACTTGCTAAGATGGAGCGTAGAGTTTGGTATAAGGCTCAGGTTAAGTATTGGCTCTTAGTCTCTGTATTTATTTCAGCGTATATCTGGATAGGGACAGAATTATTAGGTTCTTTACTGCACAATCACTGGAGGGGAGGAGATGGATCCCTTGGTTTAATTATTACAGTCGCTGCGATTGGATTCTCCGCAGCTTTTTATCCAACTATAGCTGCCTTACCGGTTCTTCTGCTTGGTTCCAGTAGGCGCGGTATAAGATCAGCCTTTAAAGCGTGGTGGAAGTTGTCATTGTCAGTTGGTGTAATTTCATTTATCTTCTTTATTTATCACTTTATATTTTTAACAGTTGCTAATGTAAAGGCAGGGATAAAAATAGGACCCTCCGAAGTTCATGAAATGGTGGAAAAGAGCAGTGAGAATGCGTTTCAAGTAGCACTACTTTTTCCGCTCGGAACTCCCTATCAAGTGGGAATGAAGTATTCGGCTCCAGCTTTGGTAAAAGCAGTAGATGGAAGTATCTTAGCATCATTTTTATACTTTATTCTGCTTGCAGTATATGTAGTGTTGCTGAGTAAGGTTATTAAGCTGCAGATAAATGGAGCGGATGATGATCGCAATCAATTTGTTACTAGGTTGTTACTACAGAGCGTTGCAGCTCTTGTCTTTTTAGAGTGCCTGCTTCGAGGATACATTAGTGATATTTTTGGTTGGCATACCTTACGAGTGCGAATTCTTGAGATCGGGCCATACGTATTTCAATTTACCGAATATGGTATGGCGTGTGCCGTTATTAACTGGTCAATAATCTTTATAATGGTGACGTTTGTGATACCTTTTTTGGCCTATCAGAAGCGCGAGGTTAGGTTTTAATTCTCGCAAAGCAGTATGTGTGTTTGTCTGCCTGATCAAAAGCAACACTCATAACTTCTAATCCATCAACCTCATCGCCTGGTTGTAAATTTTTAATCTCTGGAAAGCTTATCATTTTTAATTCCCTAGGAAGACGACCGTAGGAATCAACTTTCTCCATTACCTCTTGTCCGCAATAACAGCCTTTATTGAAAGAGATCGCCGTGCTGATTTTTGCTTCAGCAAAAAGGGAATGCTCATTTAGTTCAGATGGATATGCTGGAATGCCAGCTTTGATGCGCAGGAGCTCGGCCTGCACTTCATCTATTCTGATATAACTCTCTCCTTCGAGCCTCGCTAATATCTCTGATTTGCCGCTGTTTTCAACTATAATATCTATGCCGGGAATCTTGGAGTGCTGAGCTAGTGCAATAAGCAACCCACTGCTGTAGGCAAATTGAGAGCCTGATAATGCAGCCGTCTCATTATTGCTTAGGCATAAATTTCGATCATATACATGGATTATACAGTAGCTTTTACTCAGATCTGTTACGTTAACCCGATCTGCAACGATGTAGCGCTTCAATGCAGCAACTACTTTCTCACTATCACCTCCCTGGCAGAGCATAAAATATCTCTGCTCTCGTCCATCCTCCAGCTTATATATATTAAAAAAACCTTCGGTGCGGCCTTGTGGATTTAAAGCGGCAGCTTGACAGTAGTTAAGTGGAATTAGTCGCTTAATATCATTTGTAAGGCGTGCATTAAGATAACGTGTCGCATCACGACCGCTTACTTCTAGAAAGATTGCAGTATCATTAACTTTATACAGTTTCATTAGTATTAAAGTCTCTGTTTGGGAACTACTTAATCACATGTCCAATGCGCGAAAAGCTATGCCAGGACCAGTACACAACAAAAGCACGTCCTTTAATGCGGCGCATATCTAGAAACGGCTCCTCCCAGAAGCGGGAATCACGAGAGTGATCCCGATTGTCCCCCATAAGAAAGACATTCCCCTCAGGAACTTTGATCGGTCCAAAGTTTCCCTCTTTTAGTCCCCCGTCCTCCCAGCGCGCATACTCCTCAGGGTAGAGCTGATTGTTGATATATACGTTAGTGCCATTTACTTCAATAATATCGCCAGGGATGCCCATTACTCTTTTAATAATATTTATACTGGATTCATCTTCCAAGGTTCCGACTTCGTCTGGACGTGTAAAAACTACTATATCACCACGCTGTGGCTTAGAATATTGGATCAAGGAGTTGGTCATGAATGGCAAGCGAAAGCCGTAATTAAATTTACTTACCAAGATATGATCACCGATTCTAAGGGTAGGAATCATTGATCCGGAAGGAATCTTAAATGCCTCAACCACCGAGGCTCTTAGTAATATTGCAATTACTAAGAAGATTGATAAGGTTTTAAAGAAGGAGATAATTTCATCAAGCTGTTTACTTGTATTCTCCTTATTAGGATTTGAGTTAAGCTTGCCAAAATTCTCTGTTACACGTGGATCTACCGATGTCATGTAACGATCCTAACAAAGAGTTTCACAAAGTTCAAATACGGCCAGATTCATCCTTAAAACTGCAATCTATGAGTTACGCATTAAAAGCCTGGCGGCGACCGAACACTACGGTTGAGCAGTCAACGCTAATGCCCTCAGTATTCTTAGTTTTAATTGTTGAAACAAAGATGCCTGGTTCAAAAGCGCGCTCTTTAAGAAGCTCAACTTTTGACTGGTCTGGTATCGTCATAGTTGCTTTAATGTTGTAGTTTATTTCAACTAGTAAATTGCCTGGTGCCTCGTCAAGTATGGCGGTAATCATTCCATAAATCGGATAGGTCTGACCTACCTCAACTTCCCCTGTTGCGACCTCTAGTCCAAACTTTTCAAAGAAATTTGCTTCGCTGCTGTTGTTGTCATTGGATGCCATATATACCTACCTTATAAATTAAACCAAAAATTGATGTTAACGAAATCCTATATAAAGATTAGTCTGGAGGCTCCGTCCTATTGCTTCAGAGAATTTGAAAAAACTTGCAACTATCTGATTCTACAGTGTTTTTAATGTGCTTAAAAGAGAGCCTATGCCATCAGAGGTGCTCAGGAGTTGCACAGAGAATGGATGATTTTGGTATTGTATGCGTGTAGGTGCAGAAATTGCGCTTAGATTACAAAGGTTTGCAATTGTGAGAAAACGCTCTAGTTTAAGTGCACTACTTAGCCTGTTCACTTTGAGCTCCTCCCACGTTGGTGGATTTCTCGGCAGGGTAGGAGTGATAAGGCACACATTTTTTTTAAGTAAGCGCATCAAGGTTGACTGAATTTTAGAAAGCATCAAAGTAGCTTTTTCGTGAGCGACCAGAGAGGTCATCTTGCCTAACTTGTAAAGCGCCCTGCCTGCATCAGGTAATATTTGAGCATCAATATGTTCAACCTCAACAAATCTCTCAAAAGCTTTAGCTGCTAAGGGCTTGCGAATCTCATCAATCTCCGCAAAGCCTATACTTTGAACAAGCGGAATAGTCTCAAATTTAGCACGAATCTGATTAATAAAAGTAAAAAAAGGTTCAGCATATTCAGGCGCAAGCTCAGAAATCTCTGCATGAGAAGGGATCAGCAAAGTAGTCTTCTCATCAATCGGAACCGATATCTGCATTGCTGATATGACTCTTTCAAGGACTTCAAGCTCTTTTGCAAATATACCAAAGCAGTCCATATATTCATCTACCAAGAGGGATCCACTACTGGGCAGCGTAGTTGAGGGTAATTTGAGTCCGAATATCGAACAGGCTGCGGCAGGAGCGCGAACGGAGCCGCCGAAATCGGTTCCAATTGCAAAATCAGAGAAGCCGCATGCCACAGCAACGGCAGAGCCGCCGCTTGATCCGGAGACAATTCGTGTAGCATCGAGCGGGTTTATGATGCGGCCATAATTCGGATTGTCGCCGAAGTAAGTAACCCCAGCTGGATCCATATTGGTGCTGCCTATAAGTCTAGCACCAAGTTTAGTGAAGTAGTCAACGATTGCAGCATTTGCGGAGGATTTACTTTCGAGCGCGGGTAATAATCCAAAGCTAAGAGGAGCATCTTTTACCCTAATGCAATCTTTGACTGCATAACTGAGTCCGGAGAGTGGGCCATTTACGGCAGGTGCGCTGTCCTCATAAAACCTAATGAAAGAGTTGAAATTTCGGTCGGAGTCTTTAGTCTGTGTCATTACTTTAAGATAAATTCACCCTGGGACCGCGGAGCTCCAGCTCCGCAAAGTTTGGTATGGCAACTCGTACAATGCGGAGCTGGAGCTCCGCGGTCCCAAATTAACTATACAACCCCATGCCAGCAAATGTAACTGCACAATCTGTCTTGTAGTCTACCGCCTGTCTGTAATCAAATAACTCCGCCTTATATCTGATATTTAGACGATCAAATGTATCAATCACAGTGTACATAGTCGGAAAACCGCAGATCCTCCGGGCGTCCATATCTTCAACTATATGCATGAAGAGCTTATGCTTATTCTGCTCTTTGATGGAGTCTAGATAAATCCTGTCACGTGCTTCAATCGTTGACATAAATTCAGGGGTAAGTTGCCCCTTATCGCCGAAAGCACGGCCTATGTGCGCCATGTCGACTCCTGCAACAATGCATACTCGCGCTCCGCTGTTAATCCGTTTTTGCATTGCTTCACTTAAGGCACCAACAAATGATTCGTACTCATCAAATCCTTGCGGTGCTTTCTGTGTACGTAGCATATGATAGAAGCTGCCCACTAGAATCGGAACGATCTTTGCTTTTACACCCACGCGCTGCATAAATGGGAGCTGTAGTTCTAACGAATGCTCCTGTTTATGTAAAAACTGATCGATAAAGCTGCGATCATGACCGTATAGCTTGGCCAGCTCCTCCACAAACTCCAGATCACAAGGCAGCTCCCCAAGCGGAGTAGCAAAATGCTTATTGCTGAGATAGAACATACCGCGGCTAGCCTGGTGTGCTGTGCCGATTACGATATAAAGATCATGCGCCTCCTGACGTAGGTGCGAGTAGGTTACCCCATAGGCAATGCCACCACGTCGGTAATCGATATGGGGAGAGACGAGAGTGATCATTTTATCATTTGGACGCTCTCTTAAGCCGCTTGCGTTACTAAGGTAGTGGTCGAGTTGTGCTTCAAGTAAGGCTGGCTCTCCCGGATAGGAGAGTCCAGCTAAGGCGGCAGGTCGAACTGCTGCCTTAAGAAAATTTTCCTTCATCTCCGCCTCAGCTACCCTAAACTTGGTTCCTTCCAGCAATAGATTCTCATCAAGGGTATTTATAATTTTCTCTATAATTTCTTTAGTAGCTCCGTACTGAGCAAACTTTCCTACTATATCATCGACTGACATATGCCCCTCTAGGCAGGAGACGATGGGGGCAACTGCAGCCATTAACACTAAAGGCTGTTTCGTAATTCCAAAAGGACATCGAATTATTAAAGCTTCCTGATCGTCAAGTTTCTCGATTCTAAGATCCAAGGGCCAACGTAATTTAGGGTTCATAGCTTATTTAGATGCAAATTGTCTCTCAGGCGGAGTAGGCGATTAATCACTACTTGCCGATACAAAACTTAGAAAAAATTCTCCTTAAAATATCCTCGTTATATGTTTTACCTACGATTTCTTCTAGGGAAGTCAATGCTTCGCGTAGCTCAGCACTGACGATTTCAAGTGGCTCATTTTTAGTTAACAGCATGGCAGCTTTTTGCAATGCATTTGTTGCACGTTCTAAACAGTTTTTATGACGCTCAGTTGTTACTACCTGACTTGCCTCACCCTGATTTATATTCGTCCTCTTGACCTGATCAATTAAGCCCTGCTTTAGTGCATCGAGCCCTGATATTGTTTTGGCTGAGATATAAAAAACCTGAGCGCATACTGAGGCGTCAGCATAAATTCTCCCTATCACGGTTGGATTAAGGTCAATCTTATTTACTACCATCCAGATCATCTTGGCTCGTGTTTTCAGATAATCCAGGACCTCAATCCAGTACTGATCTTTATCGGTAGCGTCTACAATAAAGAGAACCAGATCGGCCCAACTAGTCTTTGCAAGTGCCAGTTCGATTCCGATCTCCTCGACCTTATCAGAGGTCTCCTCAACAATCCCGGCTGAGTCGCAAAATGTAAAACGCAGGCCACCGATGTAGGCCTGCTCCTCGATTAGATCGCGGGTTGTTCCCGCTATCTCTGTTACTATAGCGCGCTCCTGTCCCAAGAGCTGATTTAAAAGACTGGATTTACCAACATTTGGGCGGCCGCATAGAAGTACTTTATATCCATCCTTTATGGCAGCGCCAAACTTGTAGGAGCCTAAGAGTTTTCCGATCTCAGTCGCGGATTGATTAATGACTGTAAGCATCTCGCTTAGTTTTTGAGGCTCGATCCCTTCCTCAGGGAAATCGATTGAGGCTTCAACTTCGGCCAGCAGGTCGCGCAGCGGTTCTCCCATTTTATTGATCGCTTCACTAAAGCGCCCCTCCAGGTGATCGCCGGCTAGTTTTAATGCCTCCTCACTAGTTGCATTGATTAGATCTGATATTGCCTCAGCCTGCGCTAGGTCCAACTTGCCGTTGAGAAAGGCACGTTTAGTAAACTCTCCCGGCTCGGCAGAGCTAATACCATAGGCAAAAAGAGATCTTAGTACCCGTTCAACGATCACAGGACTGCCATGAAACTGAAACTCTCCTACGTCTTCTCCTGTGTAGCTAAATGGCGCAGGCATATAGACTGCCATGCAGTGATCAATTACATCCCCATTTTTGTAATCAATTAAATCACCAAAAGAGAGGTAGCGTGGATGATCGGCAGGGTTTTTTTTGCCGCGAAAAATTGCTTTTAAGGCTGTGCGTGTTCGTGAGCCACTGACTCGCACCACCGCAATGCCTGCGGGCTGAGGAGCGGTAGCCAATGCGGCGATAGTTGGAAGATCTGACATGTTGCACTCTAATGGTCGTACACTGGGAGCGGACATCTTGTCCGCTTTTTGCAAGAAATACCGTAATTTCAGGTAGCTCCAAAAGCGAGCTATAAGCTCGCGGTCCCAGTTTCTATATTAACGTCAAAATATACCCAAAACCAAATAGACCTATACTTGCTAGGATAGTAGCTTGAACCGCAGATATCCTACCTTCTTTTCGTATAAAAGCCTGCTGGATTATAGATATAGTATTATTCACCAACCAGTAGAGCACTAGCCCTGAAGGAAACCCTGTAAACATGACGGTAAAGACAACAGGCATAATCAGCATTATCTTTTTCTGCATTGGATCCATCGCAGAAGGGGTCATCCACTGCTGCACAAACATACTAGCGCCCATGATTAATACCATTACCGGTATGCCAAAGCCGAAAACGGTGAGGTGCTCAGGTGCTGAAAGATCGGTTATCCAAAGAGCAAACGGTGCATGTCGTAGCTCGATTGCATTTAGTAAGGCATTGTAAAGTCCCAAAAATACCGGGATCTGTATCAGGATCGGGAAGCATCCACCCATCGGATTAACGCCACGCTTTTTATAAAGTGCCATCATCTCCTGGTTTAGTTGGGTCGGATCTTTAATCCGCTCGCGTAAAGCTTTCATCTCTGGTTGGAGATCCTGCATTGCTGCCATTGATTTAAAGCTTGTTTGGGTTAGCGGAAGGAATAAAGCTTTAATAACAAGTGTTAATAGAATAATGGATAATCCATAATTCCCGAATATTTTATAGAAAAATCGGATTAACCAGAGTAGTGGGTGTGCTAGAAACGAAAACCATCCTAGGTCAATATTGCGCTCAAGTTGCGAGCCCGTTTTTTTTAGGATCTCATAATCTTTAGGTCCGATGTATAAGCTAAAGTTGCCACCATCTGCTTTCCCGCCGACCCGTGCAAAGAGCATCTCTCCAGTACGCCCAAGCTTAGAATTTGGGCCCTTCTCGAAAGGAATAATTGTGGCCATGAAATATTTATCAGAGAATGAAATCCATTGATTCTCTCCATAGTCAAGCAACCCATTCTCTGCTTTTTCAACCGGAATTTGTGTAACCTTATTGTTGGTTCCAAGTAAGGCAAAGCCTTTAAAAGTATAGTTATAGTTAGAGGATGGAGGCTCGAACTCAGGCCACTCAATCCATAAACGGGATCCGTCAGCGCTCTGTTCTGAGAGTTTAACATCTAGATTGAATAGGTACGAGAGTGAGTTAAATTTATATATCTTTTGAATGGTGTTACCATTAGACAGCTTGCCCGTAAAATTAAAACTCGCTTCGGATCCATCAGCCACTGTTAATATTGTCTCAGTCTTTTGCACATTTTCAGAAAAACCTGTGAGCTGATACGATACAAAATCATCGTTTGTCCCAGAGGTATAGACTGCTAATGGAAGTGGTTGTCCCTCAGTTGTGTTTACCATATCAAACGCATCCTCCTCTCCAGGGTTGCGTTTATAATTTAGTAATCGATAGTTTTTTAGGCGAGCTCCGAGGTTGGAGATTACAATTTCTAGATGTTTTGTTTTTATCGTAGTAAAGCCGCCATCTACGATCTCTTGCGGGGAAGGGTGAGTGTTACGCTGCGGCGTTGGTATCGTATTTGCGGTGAGGGTCTGAGCAGGCTGAGTAGGGCTGCTAGGAGCAACAGCTTGGCTGATAGGTGCCGCTGCTGGTGTTGCCTGCGGGGAGACGGCGTGTTGGCGCGTATATGGCGCCATTACCACCTCGGTATAAATAAAAATAATTATTATGCTTATTAATATTGCAAGTGCGGTACGTTTATCTTCCATTTCAATCGATTATTTTATCAAAAATTTTTATTTACAACGCCAGGCACCGGATCCTGTCCGCCTTTACAGTGCGGATTGCAGCGCAAAATACGCCATATAGTTAGTCTTACACCTTTCCAGAATCCGTGTCGCAATAACGCTTCACGTGCGTAGTCCGAACAATACGGTTCAAAGCGACAGTTATTGCCCAATAAAGGTGAGATAAGTCTTTTATAGGATCTGTAGAAAAACTCAATCGTTTGACGGTAAATATCCATTATAAGTGAGCGCTCCTAGGATTTGGCGTTGAATCTCTTTGTAGTCGCATTCGCAGGCCCCGCTGCGCGCGATTATAATTATATCTAATGGCTCCTTAAGTTTTGCTCGGTTTATACGGAACGTTTCTCGGATACGACGTTTGAGAGTATTCCGTCTAGTAGCCCGCTTATCAATTTTTGTAGTGATTGTAATTCCGAGGCGACTAAACTTAGTTTGAGATTTGCCTAATATGATTAAAAAGTGCTTAGCATAAAGCTTTCGCCCCTTGGACTGTAGGCGCAAGAACTCGTTCTTTTTTCTTAACCGAAACTCACCGGGAAATCGATACAGTTTACTTGTAATGACCCTTCCTTGGAGAGGATATAGAGATACGGTGACGACCTTTACGGCGACGATTACTTAAAGCTTTACGACCGCCCTTGGTGCTCATTCTCTTTCTAAATCCGTGCGTAGTCTGTCTACTTTTCTTATGTGGTTGATATGTACGTTTCATTTGGGGGAATTTTAGATTAAGTAGTGGAAAAAATCAAACTATGGTCGGGAAAGATGTTAAGTTTCTGATATAACTAGGATTTCAGTGGTATTTCGGTCTGTGTTATCAGTTGGTTGCAATAAAGTGGTAGTGGAAATAGAATTCCACCTCTATGTCTAAATCTTTTTATATCTCCACGACTATTCCATACGTAAACTCAGATCCCCATCTTGGTCATGCACTTGAGTATGTTCAGACCGATTGTCAGGCACGTTACCAACGCATGTTGGGTAAGGATGTGTATTTACTAACAGGAAGCGATGAGAATTCCTTAAAAAATGTTCAGGCTGCCGAAAGTGCTGGTGTGCCGATCGGCAAATTTATAGAGGAGCATGCCGCCAAGTTTTACGAATTTAAAGAGCTACTAAGCATTTCGTTCGATAACTTTATTCGCACTGCGTTACCGTTTCATCATCAAGCCGCGAAGAAGCTTTGGAAAAGTTGTGACCCCAAAGATATATATAAAAAAACATATAAGGGTTTGTACTGCGTTGGCTGTGAAGCGTTTTATACCGAGGATGAGCTGGTAGATGGCAAATGCCCTGATCATCTGACTGTGCCTCAGCCGGTCGAGGAGGAGAACTACTTTTTTAAACTATCAAATTATCAGGAGAAGCTAAAAGATATTCTCTCTAACGGCAAAGTAAAGGTAGTGCCCGAATTTAGAAGAAATGAGCTGTTAAGCTTAATTGAGGGTGGCTTGCAGGATTTTAGTATCTCCCGTTCTCAGGCGCGTGCGAAGGGCTGGGGTGTTACTGTTCCGGGAGACGACTCCCAGATTATGTATGTCTGGTTTGATGCGTTAGCTAACTATATTACAGCGCTTGATTATGAGAATGAAGGTGAGTTGTACAAAAGATACTGGCTGCAGAACTCTTCAGATCGTGAAGTTTGGCATGTGCTAGGAAAGGGGGTTTCGCGCTTTCATCTGATATACTGGCTTGGAATGTTATTATCTGCTCAGGTGCCGCTTCCTACTGCTGAATTCGTACACGGCTATATTACTTTAAACGGCCAGAAGATGAGTAAGAGCTTGGGAAATGTTCTTGCGCCGAAGGAAGTAGTTGGGAAATTCGGTACTGATGCTGTGCGCTTTTATTTATTAGGGGCAATCTCGAGCTATCAGGATGGGGATTTTGCCGAGGATAAATTAAAGGAGTTTTATAACGCTAAGCTTGCTAATGGCGTAGGGAATCTTGCCTCGCGCACAGTTGGAATGGCAGAGAAGTATATAAATGGCTTGGTGCCAGAGATCGCTCCGGATATTTTTGATACCGCTACATTCTGGAAAAACTACAAGAGCAGTATGGAGCGCTTTGAATACCATGAAACATTAAGGCTTATTAACAGCTTTGTAACGAGTTGCGATCTGGCTATTTCAAAAGAGAAGCCTTGGGAGATGGTGAAGAATGGTAAGGATACCGGGCCATTTTTGTATCAGCTCTTAGAGTCGGTACGCCACATCGCCTTGGCCCTTCTGCCTATTATCCCAAGTAGTGCACCCAAGGTGCTTGCACAGCTAGGTCTCACAACGCCACCTACTTTATTTGAAAATCAGATTACTTGGGGAGGTCTCAAGCCTGCCACGCGGCTTACTAAGGGGGATGGGGTATTTCCAAGGATGGTCTAGTGCATTGGAACATAAATTCGTTCCCCTATATACATCCCCCTAGTGCTTCGCCAAATAAGTTTTTTCACGTATAGCGCGCAGCGTTGCCCCAGATTGGCACGCCTCGGAAGGAGGAAATCCGCAGCAATACTGGAGTATTGCGAGGATTTTCCGACTGAGAAGCGTGACAAGGTGGGGAAACGATGTGATGCTAGACGTGAAAAAACTTATTTGGAGGAGCACTAGTATAGATTAAATCTGTTTTTTCTAGCTGACCTAAATCCTGCAACTGTCGGAATTAGGGTTAATCGCCTCCACCGAATTAATCCTATCTTTGCTAGGGCTCGCCCTGAGCTTGTCGAAGGGCTTGTCCTGAGGTTCTCGAAGGGCTGCCTTATTAATCTGTACGAAATTTACCTAGTAAGAACGAGAAGCAGGTCTGCCATACTCCTGTTTTGATTAATTAACTATTCGAACTTCCTAGCCATTTATTCTGTCAGTAATTTTTTAAGTTTTAGTCACAATTTATAACAGATTGAATCTGTTAGGACGATATAAATAGTAGAAAGACTATTCCCGGTTATTTCTAAAGTTTTTATGCAGCGGTTTTTCATAGTCATGCTTATAATATTTTCACTCAATCTGAGTGGGTATTATGCAGCTGCTTTAGAGCCAGAGAGGTTTTCCGCTCTGGTGATTGTAGAGAGCCAGCATGGAAGAACTATGAATACCTGCCATGGTGCCGCGATTGCCCCAAATGTAGTACTAACCTCAGCACACTGTTTAGGTGTTGAGGGAGAAGTAGCTAGTCGGATTAGAATAGGTGTATCCAGCGGGGACTGGTTAGATGTTTCAGAGGTTAAGATTCATCCTAAGTATAACACGAAAAAACGTATACCGCGCTACGATGTAGGTGTCGCCATAACTGATAAAAAAATTACATCAAAACCTTTCTCGCTTTTTGCAAGTACAAGATTACACCCAGGTGAATCATTTACTGTTTACAACCTTGGCAACTTACAAAATACAGTCTCTTTAACAGCTCCGGTTCCCTTCAAATTAGTAACCGCAGATGTGCGTTCAATGCTGCATAGTTTTTTAGAGATGAATATCGCTTCTTTTGAATATCCGATCTTAGCAGCTGGATACTCACAGCAGCTTGCTGATGACAAATCACCGGTTGTACAGCAGGTAACTAGTCAGTTTCAAGGTCTGATATTTACATTATACAGCCAGAATAAGACATCACTATGTAGTGGTGACTCAGGCAGCCCGGCGATTGTAGAGAGGGAAGGGCATCCTGGAATTATCGCAATCGGCACTGCTGTTACTGATTTGGAGAAGATTAACAACCCAAAATGTAAAGCCGGCGGCAGTTCAATTTTTACACTTCTAAATCCAAGCCAAACAGTTGACTTCTTGCGTGGTTTGAATCTTCCACTTGATATGCGCTAGCCCGCTACGCTGTGGTATTACATCAGTTTGCGGGCAAGATGCACGCGGTCCCAGTCGAAAACTTTGCTTACAAAGCAGTAGTAATCTGTACTTTTTTGAGAGATTCTGAGGTAACCAGCCTTTCCCACCATAGAGTCATCATATCTAAAGGGTGCGCGATCTCAGAGGGTATTCTTAAAACACCTGGCAGAATAGCTGCATATTCTTGACATACCAGTATTGGAAATCACTCTCACTTATTCTTTCTTTTATTATTATTATTTCTATTGTTCTTCTTCTTAGGTTTTGGAGTTGATGTTGGAGTCGCGGTTGGGATAGGTGTTGGGGTTGCCAGCTCTCCTGGTGTAGCAGCCGCCGCCGCTACTGTAGCTGCGTGTGCGTTTAATGTCCCACCTGTTGCGACTTTTCCTGCTAGATCTGCCACCGGTTTGGCACTGCTTAATATGAGGCTCTTTATATCTGTGCTGCTTAGATCTGGGTTATTGCTAAGCAGTAAGGTTGCAACTCCTGTTACATGCGGTGTGGCCATCGATGTTCCGGAGAGAAAGGCATATCTACCGCCCGGATAAGTGCTTAAAATATTTCCTCCGGGAGCGGCTATGTCAACCGAAGTGACTCCGTAGTTTGAGAAGGAGGATCGTAGTCCGGTCTTGTCGATCGAGGCCACAGATAACACATTATCCAGTTCATAGTTCGAAGGATAAAAAGGTTGTAGGTCATTGTCGTTCGAGCTGTTGCCGGCTGCAGCTATAAAGAGGTGATTCTGTTCTTCTGCGAGAGTTAAGGTTCGTAAAAATGCCTTATGCTTTCCACCGCCTCCCCAGGAGTTGTTGCTTAATCTAAAATTCATGACTAGTGCATATAGTAAGGCCTGTTTAAGGTCTGCCATAAATCCGGCTCCGCTATCAGAGAGGGCTTTTAATGCCACCAAGTCAGCTGACCATACAACTCCTGCAATGCCTGCACTATTATTTCCGACAGCTCCGATCGTACCAGCTACATGAGTACCGTGACCGTGTCCATCCATTGGATTATTATCCTTATTAACAAAATCCCAGCCGTGCATATCATCGATATAACCGTTATTGTCATCATCTACGCCGTTATCTGGAATTTCATATGGATTAGTCCATATGTTCTCAAGAAGATCAGGATGGGTGTAGTCGATGCCGGTATCAATAACAGGCACGATAGTATTACTAGCACCGGTAGAAATTCCCCAAGCTAGTGGCGCGTTGATATCTATGTCTGCTCCAGCAGCAGATGCATTAGAAGAGTTGTCGATCGACCATTGATATGAGAGATAAGTGTCATTGGGGGTTACTGCAGTATCAACTATAGTTACAACTGAGTCTGCGTTTACCTCATTAAAATACCCCTTATTTTTTCTTAATGCTCGGAAGCATAACGAGCGACCATGAGTGGTTACTGAATTTTTCTCATCAATTTTGAGGGTCGATTTATTCCGTTTCAGTTTTAAGATTGCGGAGGTTTTAAACCCTTTCGGCATGATCGGCGTGAGGTCCGGGCCGAACTTTCTATTTGCGGCGCTGAGTTGATCGGAGCGGATGTGAACGATGCAGCGAGCTACATGAGAAAGCTCTCTCTCGGCGTATGAGTTCACCGGGAGAAGCTGTACTGTTACAGCTAAAATTAGGAAAAAATAGAGCTTAAGTGCTTGCATTCATTAACCCTTACCTTTATCGGCAGCCTTATGTAGGATCCTTAGGCAATTGGGTAAAATTAAGCCCTGAATTGTATTGTGTAAGCATTTGAATATACTAATCATAATGAGTCTATTCATTATTTTAGGAGTTTTACTTAGGTGAGTTTGGATGATTCAAGTTTGAAAGAAATAGGAACGCGCTGGGGGAAGATAAGTGTCGCTGCAGATGAGCATAAATTCCTTGCAGGGCCGCTTTCGCGTATTGCTGAGCTTGTCAGAGCTATGCGCATATTTCTTGAATTTATAAAAGGTTTTCGAGCACTACACTTTATCGGCCCGTGTATCACAGTATTTGGCTCAGCCAGGTTTGATGAAGATCACAGATATTATAGGCTTGCGCGTGAGATAGGGCAGGCAATAGCTGATTCAGGATATGTTGTTATGACCGGGGGTGGTCCCGGCATAATGGAGGCAGCTAATCGTGGCGCTAGGGATCGGGGCGGCAAGTCAGTAGGCTGTAATATAATTCTACCAAAAGAGCAGAAGCCCAACCCTTATCTGGATAAATGGGTAGAGTTTCGTTATTTCTTCGTACGCAAAGTCATGCTTATTAAATACTCCTACGGATTTATAGCGATGCCTGGAGGGTATGGAACCTTAGATGAGATCTTTGAAACAGCCACCTTGATTCAAACCGGAAAGATTCGAAATTTTCCGGTAGTGCTTGTAGGTACGGAATTTTGGAAGCCATTACTAGACTTTATAAATGAGAGGCTTCTGTTGAATAGTCTTATTGACCAGAAAGATCTTAGTAGTCTTTTTGTTACAGACTCTATAAGTGAGGCAATCAGTCACATCCAGGATTACGTTAAAAAAATGAATAAAGATCCATTTCAAATTGGCAAGAGATGGTGGTGGCTTAGAGAGTAAGTCAGAACCAGTAAGTTTCTCTCTTTCAGTATACTAGTGTGTTTAAAGCTAAGTTTTGTTCTACTGGGACCGCGCTTTCAGCCCGCAACGTAGTGCCTTCAGGCTTATTTGCGGGCTAGAAGCCCGCGGTCCCAGTAGAGTCAAGCTGTGTTTACTAGTGCTCCTCCAAATAAGTTTTTTCACGTCTAGCATCACATCGTTGCCCCACCTTGTCACGCTTCTCAGTCGGAAAATCCTCGCAATACTCCAGTATTGCTGCGGATTTCCTCCTTCCGAGGCGTGCCAATCTGGGGCAACGCTGCGCGCTATACGTGAAAAAACTTATTTGGCGAAGCACTAGAAAGGTTTTGCAGTGATAGTAGGTCGTGGGGTAGGAGAAGCGCTAGGAGTGGCGGTGCTGGTAGCTGTTGCCGTAGGGGTTTGAGTAGAGGTTGCGCTAGGTGTAGCCGTGCCGGTAGTAGTCGCAGTAGGAGTCGAAGTGGCGGTAGCGCTTGCAGTTGGTGAGGGTGTTGCGGTACCAGTGGCTGTTGGAGTGATAGTAGGCGTTAATGTCGGTGAGCTGGTCGGAGTAGCGGTGCTTGTAGCTGTTGGAGTCGCGGTTGCAGTGCTTGTCGGGGTAGCAGTGAGTGTCGGCGGTGGTGGAGGAGGGATCGTGGCGGTTGCAGTGACCGTTGGTGTTGCCGTAGCTGTAGGGGTGCTAGTGATCATAGCCGTAGGTGTTGCGGTTGGAGTGCCTGTCGGGGTAGGGGTGGCAGTTGGAGGTGGGGGCGGCGGAGGCGGAGGCGGAGGAGGTGGGGGAGGTTCGATCGGAGCGGTTGCAGTAGCCGTTGGGGTGATTGTAGGTGTGGGTGTTGGCGTAGGTGTTGGAGTTTCAGTTGGAGTTGCAAGCAACGGTGTTGCTGTAGCGGGAATAGTTGGGATATGACTGAACCAGGGAGAGACTCCGCTAATCAGATCAAAAACAAATGCAGAACATTTTGAACGCAGCTCGTTTAAGGCAGTGGCAGAGATGCCATTTTCAATATTTTTACCTTCATTGATGCGTAATAGTATCTTTAAATATCGAGCCAGATTTCCTGCTAAAAGGTATGGGTCAGCTGATGCATTTACGAATATTACAATCTTAGAATCTATAAGAATAAAGCTCTCTTTAGTAGGCTCATTTTTAGAGAAATTACCTGCTACTATTATAATACCATTTATCTTTTTATATGTTCCCTGCCAGAAAAGTTTTTGCGCCCAAAGGATCGCCCTCTCATTTAGTAATCTAGGAGACCCTAGGACTCTAACAGGATTTATTTTAATTCGTAGAGTATTTACTAATAGCTCTCTATATTTTGGAGAGAAAGCTAAGCAGCTGTCACCGCTAAGCATCTCGTTGTTTAGTATCGTAACTGCTGCATCAATTGTCTCCATTGATTTAGTAATCAGCGCATTGTTTTTACTATTCTTCTGAAAGTACGGAATGAATACTTCTACAGGAATTTCAGCATGAGCAGTCGAGACATTACAAATTGCTATCAAGATAAATGAAAAGATGATCGTAGTAGCTTTATAAATAATTCTATGGAAGCTCATCGATATATCTCCGAGTTTACAAAGCAGCTTCGCTTTCTAAGTTTTATCTCAGCTTTGACCTGGGTATAACCGGTCCAGGCAGGGATATGAATACCGGAGGGAACTATCTCTAGGTTTGTACCTCGTCTTACAACAATTTTCTGTTTGCGTATCCGCTTGATTAGAATACCACCTTGCTCTCTGAAAAATCTAACGGTGACATTGACAATATCCTTCTCATTAATATTGGTAAGAGAGAATCTAATCGGTACATATGTATCAGATGATTCTGTTAAGGAGGCGCTTTCGTTAAGAGCAATGAATTGGCAGACTGGTAGCTTTTTAGCTTTACGTTGGGCAAGAGTACTCTCAGCTGTTGAACAGATAAGTGCAACTATAACAATTAGTTGATATACCCTAGAAATCATTTAACCCCTTAAAACCTTATTAGCACAGCTATTTTAAGTGTTATGGTGAGAAGAAGTTATGCTGTGATATAATAAATAAAGACACCCATAATATATTTCATTGAGTTATCCAGTCCTGTACTAGCATTAACAGTCTTGGCAATACCAATTTTATTGGCTTTTCTTAGAGTGTGATATAATAAATAAAGACACCCATAATATATTTCATTGAGTTATCCAGTCCTGTACTAGCATTAACAGTCTTGGCAATACCAATTTTATTGGCTTTTCTTAGAGGGCCTCACAAATAATGCGATTATTAGAGTTGGGGTTCATTTCTCTGAGGACTAGTAGCTTAGCTTTTATATAATTAAGCTAAGATCAAGCTAGGAAAGTCGCTGCAGCATGCCCGACTCCGTGGAACCAATCTTTTTTTACACGCTCTGCAGCAGATCTGATAGACTTAACCGTCCCAAGAACCCGCGGAAAGCGGACTCGGATTTTGGTGCTTGTATCTAGCCACTTACTAGGGGAGAGTTTCAGTCGCTCTAGAATCGGTACTATGTTATTTGGAATACTAGCCTTGCCATCACGTATTAGTTGCCCTGTTGCTTCGACCAGCTCAAAGTACTCTTCTGTGGTAACTGTCTTTTCTGTAATCTCTTCAATCGAAATAAGAGACTTCCCTAGTCCCTTACTATTTGACTGCTTCTTATAAACCTTGATGCGCTCTTGGATACTAGTAAAGTCACTTTTCTCTAAGCTCTTTGCAACTCCAGCTCTGATTGGATTTAAATCCACATAAGCACTACACGCTAGAATGCCACAGATATCATACACCCTCTGACACTGAAAGCGGCCCTCCCAGAAGCGACCTGTGCATCTATCCTCAGCATTAGCGCGTTTAGCAATGTTTTCATTCATGCAACGGTTAAACCAGCTAATATCGGAAAGCCTGCTTCGGTACAGCTCTACTTTCATTTTATCCATAGTAATAGCTGCTATCTCCTCTTTGCTTGGCTTCATCGCTTTTCCATCTTTGTCACGACGCAAGGGGAATAATTTCCGCCATCTAGTTGCAACCTCCTCTGCGTTCCAGCTAGTAGCAGTATCTGGCCTATTTCGAATTACAGAATGCAAGTGGTTACTCATTACAGCGTAAGCAATAACTTCTACTGCGAATATATCTACCAGCAATTTGAGCCTTGCTCTAATCCACTCCCGTCTATGTTCAAAAGATTTGCCACTAAGTGCATCCTCACCACAGAGAAATGCTCTCCTTACGCAGCGGCTGACACAATGATAAATACCTACTTCATTCGGATCGTATATCTCAGAACGTGCCTGAACCATGATTTGATATCGGTGCTGAAAATCTTAAGGTTTAGGTTTGGAGGCTAATTTATGGGTGTCTGTTTTTTGTCTGTTCTGAGGTCTCGGTTTATAGGGGCGAGCGTTTAATAATTTGAAAACTTTTATTGCTAAAACTTGAATACGAATAATTCATTCTCTTTAAATTCGATGCCGTATTTGTCCTTAAATTTGGTAGCAATTATTGCTATGTGAGACGAATCAGGGGACCAAACAGGCAAATCCGCCCGGCCATTTAGTGAAAAAATCGGGTTTAATTGGCCAGTTTTTAAATCCAAAATTTGTAAATCAAACCTAAGAGAGGTCTCCAAGTTTTGAGTAACGATTGCTGCTTTTTCTCCGTCTGGGGAAATAGCTCTAAGAATCTTTGTGGCATTTAGATTCTCCAAAAATTTAGTTTTAGTACTTCCAACTTGCCAACCATCATCATGCACGATTATGGCACCACGCTTATCTGAGCCAAATTCAATTTTGTCCCAATCGAAGTAATTTGTTATTTTCCAGCCATAAATTGGTGTTACAAAAGTTCCAAATTTTAGTAATTGGAATTCATACTCTTTGGCTAAATAGAAACCTTCACTAGTGGGTTTAGCTCTCACGGCAACTAGATCGTTTCCCAGATATTTTTTTGAGTCTATTAAATGATAAAGTTTAAAATCAATTGTTGGTGGATACAGAATCTGCACAGACTTTTCGCTAATCGAAACTTTGCCTATTCCAATATTCCCTCCGAAATCCCCATTAACTGCATCAGCTAGAGAGTAAACTACAGATTTCTCGTCAGGAGAAAATATAGGATCTGAAAGATGTCCTTTAGTTGGACTAGCTAAAATCGTATACGTCTTTGATAGACGGTCAAATAAGCGGATATCATTGCTTTCAAGACTTTGAGCTAGAGGTCTAAATCCTGAAATCGGCTTTTTCTGGTACGAGTAAACTATTTTGTTAGCATCAAAGGATATAGCAGGAGACCGGCCCCAATCAATACGCATTGGCAAGCCAGATCCTACTTTAAGCATTATCACTTCAGGATCTGCATACCTAGGATTTTTCTTAATTTCCTCATTTACTTTTTCAAGCACCTCTTCAGGCATCTCCTCTGCTTCATGCCCATCAGGGGTATGTCTCATTTGTACTAAAACAATCTCAGAATTAGACCCCGAGAATTGAGGACTATAAAGTTCGTAGTCAGGTAATTTCCAACTCCATATTGGTTTTACTTCGGCTATTAAAAAGTTAGGAAATGAGACTATTAAAAATAAAACAATTGAAATATTTGTTTTTATATTCATTTTATTATCAGTAATACTAAGGAGCGACACTCCTTTGTAGCCAATTTACAGCACCTTCTCTGAATGCTCTAGATAACTCCTACAATAATCAGCCACTCCATCCTCAAGGGAGGTTAACTTTACAGGGCAGCCTGCCTCAAAGAGCCGCAACATCTTTGCTTCTGTGAAATACTGATACTGTGACCGAATCTCTTCAGGCATCTCTATATACTGAATTGATGGTTTAAGGCCGAGCGCGGCAAATACGGCTTTAGCTAGATCGTTCCAACTTCTAGCTTTGCCCGTCCCTAGATTAAATATGCCGTTAACTTCGGAGTTATTTAACAGCCACCACATCACAGCTGAGCAATCCTTGACATATATGAAATCCCGCTTCTGCTCCCCATCTTTAAACTCATTTCGATAGGAACGGAAGAGTTGAATCTTGCCCTCCGCCTTTACCTGTCTATAGGATTTATAAGCGACACTTGCCATGAATCCTTTATGGTATTCATTTGGGCCGTAAACATTAAAGAATTTTAATCCTACTACGCTGCGCTCATATCCGTTTTTTAAGACCCACTCATCTAAAAGCTGTTTAGATTGACCGTAAAGATTTAACGGCTTAAGGCTTGGAATAAGATTCGGGGAGTCGTCGTATCCTTGTGCGCCATCTCCGTATGTTGCTGCACTGCTTGCATAGATCATTCGTGCATTATGCTTTAATGTGTACTCAATTAGGGTTTGAGTGTATCGAAAATTAGTGTCCATTATATAATCCTCCCGTCGTTCAACGGTTGAGGAGCAGGCTCCCATATGGATGATAGCAGAGATTTTGGGTAGAGAGCTGTTTTTTACAGCGGCGAGGAACTCATCTTTGTCATATAACTTAGTAAAAGATTTGCCAGCCAGATTTTTTTCTTTTTCAGCAGTAAGAGCTTCATCTACTAGAATAAGATCCTTAAGCCCTTTTGAATTTAGCTCAGAGACAAACGCACTTCCGATAAACCCAGCCGCACCGGTAACTACGATCATCTAAGCTATCCTCTTGTATATCTTAATAGTTGGATTCTTTACGATTCTTGTTGGGGCACCGTCTCCTTCGATCGTTTTTATCAAGGTTAGTATCTTTTTCTCATCTACACTCAACTCACGATCGCTTAACACAACCCAGATAAACTGTTTAAGGTTCTGAGGGTCGATAGCCAATTCGTCTATCTTGCTAACTCCTTCAATACCTAAGGCCGATCTTGCTAACTGCAGTTCTCCTGATACTGCTATCGGGGTATCTTTTTTGCCGTTCTCAGTAATCCAGATCTCAAGCTCTTTTCTACTCTCAGTTAGCTTTGAATTGGCCTCGGACTGCTCAGTCAGAATTCCAAGCGGCTGCCAAAAAAGTAAAACTGTGAAGATCGAAAGGTACCACGATCTGAAACGGCTAGCCGGTAAAAATTTGTAAAGTGTTACTGCGCCTAATGCACCTAAGACCGCAATAAATGGGACTAGTATGTGCATATTGCGGGTAAAATTCGCTTTCTGCGAGGCCATTAAAAGAAAATATAGTGTAGGGAAAATTAAAAAAGTTAAGGCCATCGGTAAGCGCGAGGAGACAACCTTAGCAGCTCCAAGCGCAGCAAGTGTAAGTGCTACAATTCCAACCCCGTAGCTGCCAAGCCAATTGAGATAAAAAATTCCCTGCTCTATGCCTGGCTCAGCCATGTGATTAACATGACCTGCTACACCGTAATGCCAGACCTCATACCCAAACTGGTCAAGAAAAAGCGGAAATGATGTAAGAATGTAAGGGCTTCCGATAAGAAAACCGATCCAGGGTAGTACTGCTGCTGCTAACAAAGTTTCGAAATCGAAGCGTGATTGAATCAGGCAAGCTATTAAAGGAATAATCAGAATAGGAAACGCGTTGTATTTTGTGGAAACTGCAAGACCGGAGGCAATGCAGCACAGGGCTAAGTTCGTAGCACTAAAATTATCATAAAGCTTAAGTGCCAGATAAATCGCTATCAGAGAGAGTGTGCCAACTACAACATCTACCCCGATAGTAGCAGCACCTTCTATTAAGCCTGGTGAGAGCGCCACCATCGCGGCAGCGAGAATGGCTGCCCAATTATCGCTGCTCATCCGTCTTGCAATGAGAAAAGTTAGCAGTACAGATGTTAAGCTTAGAAAAACGGAGAAGGCGCGGTTCCATTTAACAATTCCAGGATGTGAGGCGCTAAACGCATAATCACCAACACCAAAGGAGTCTCTCGTATTGATCTCTTGTACCGAACGCAGATGCCCCTCCCGTACTCCCCAAAGGAAGCCAATTCCAACAACAGGCATACGCAGGTAGAAATGTAGTGATGGCTTATGAAAGTAGTGCGGATTTAGGTCTCCGGTCTTAACCATATTCACGATACGGTTAAAGTGGTGAGCCTCATCCTCATCATAGAAATAAGGCAGTCCCTTCCCGATATAAGGAGCCCTTAAAGCAAAGGCTATGGCAAAGATGAGCACCAGGGCGATACGTTGTCCTAACTTTAAGGGTTTTAAACCCCGTACACCGTATTCCCTGAAATTAGGACGATTATTTCTCTCAGTTGAGAAAAATTCAAGGTTCAGAACTTTGTTTGCTAGCATCATAATATGGTCACAATTTTTTTCGACCAGAGGTTATCACAAATGTTTGAAATAAGTAATCTTAATTCCCCAGTTTTGGCCCCAGTCTTTACCCTACTTACAATTCTGCAGGCTATTATTATAGTGGCTCTAAGCTCCCGCTTGAAAGTGGCTCTAAAGGAGATACGGGAATTAAACCGGGAAACCTTTGGAATGCTTAGGAAAATAGAGGGTTTGACGGCAACCAAGCGGGACCAAATAGCCAAGCATTACGATAAGATTCTTGAGGGGTTAAGTAAGAAATTACCAACCTTAGTGGCTGCCCATACAAGTGATAAGATTTTTGAGACTGAGAGCAATATCCTTAAACGTTTAGCTGAATTAGAGCCTAACTTCGGCAAAGATGATAAGCAGCGTAAAAAACTTGACGAGCTTATTCATACTATGGAGAACCTTGAACAGACCATAGTCGGCCTGACCGCAGATACAGTCTATGCTGCCATGCAGGAAAGTAGACGGGAGATATTAGAAGGTGGTATGAATGATCTGAATTGAATAAATGTAATTACTCATTAATTGGGGGCAATTTCCTAGTGCCAGTCTTTGTCCGGAATCCTTACCCTTGTCACAGTCCACGCCCCGTAGACTAGGACTAGGGCAAAGAACTCGGACAAAGACGAGGACTTGGACAAAGAGAATACCCACACTTAATCAGCAAATACGAATAAATCTATGTCCCGCCCCAACCGCAATATCATTCACAAAAAAAAGGTAGAAACCGCCTACCGTTCGGTTAAGCTTCGTAAACAGAACGCCTCCGCCGCTAAGGAGATCGAGAAGGATTTCAAAGTGAGCCCTGTTGCGGCCCGTATTTTGGCTGCACGTGGATACAAATCGGATGATGAATTAAAGACATTTATCTCGCCTACATTAAAGGAAGGGCTTCCAGCCCCTGCGAAGCTTAAGAACCTTGAGGCCGCTGCTGATTTAATTGCTGCTACCATAAAGGCCAAACAACCGATAGCGATCTGCTGTGATTTCGATGTGGATGGACTTAGCGGAGGCGCACAGGTCTATCACTACCTAAAGCGGGCAGGGGCCGAATGTCAGGTCTTTGTACCGGATCGTTTTGCTGACGGCTACGGCTTAAATGAGCGCACGATACGCAAAGTGGCTCTTGCCAAATTTGGCCTTGTTATAACGATTGATTTTGGAACCACCAATCTCAAGGAGCTTGCCATTGCGCGTGAGCTTGGACTTAAAACTATCGTAATTGACCATCATCATGTTGCTAACCATGATATACCTGCTGATATCTTTGTTAATCCCTGTCAGCCCGGATGCGGCTTTGCTGGAAAGGTGCTTTCAGCAGCTGGGCTTGCTTGGTATTTACTGGTGGCTTTACGGAATAAAATTCAGGAGGTGCAGTTTGAACCACGCTCCTATCTCGATCTTGCATGCTTAGGGACGATCTGTGACATGGTGCCGTTAATCGGAGCAAACCGAGTCATCGCTAAACGCGGTCTTGAGATCCTCTCCCGTTCGGAGCGCGCCGGATTGATAGCGCTTAAAAGTGTGATAGGGGTGCGCGAGAATCTTACCTGTACTGATGTCTCCTTTGGAATCGGACCGCGCTTAAACGCGGCCGGGCGCATGGTGCATGGGGAGATGGTGATTGAGCTTCTTACGACTGATGATGCAATTAGGGCTAAGCAGATTGCGACGCAGCTTAATAAACTTAATCAGGAACGTCAGGATACGGAGAGCCAGGTGAAGGAACGCGCCGTAGAGATGGTTAAATCCCGCGAGTTTCTGCCTCCTGGAATAGTGGTCTGGGAGGAGAATTTTCATACCGGCGTGATCGGAATAGTGGCGCAGCGGTTAGTTGAGATATTTTACCGTCCTGCAGCGGTGCTAGGGGTCGATACAGAGGGGATCTATAAAGGCTCAGTACGAGGGATTAAGGGGCTGAGTGTCGTTGAGACCCTGGCAGCTGTTAAAGAGCACCTAATAAAATTCGGCGGTCACGAAGGCGCTGGCGGATTTAGTGTCGAGGAAAAAAACCTTCCTAATTTTCAGAGAGCATTTGAGGATGAATGCGCTAAGCGGCTTGAGGGGATAAATCTTGAACCTTACGCCGAGGCCGATACCGAGGTGACCTTAGAGGAGGTCACACTTGACCTAGTTGATGAATTAAAAAGCTTCTCCCCGTGCGGCATGGGTAACCCTAATCCGCAGCTTCTAGTGCGGAACCTAAAGGTTGTTGAATTAAAACAGATTAAAGGCACCCATTTAAAAACTATGCTTACTGACGGCTCCCGCTATATCGCCGGGATGCTTTGGCGTCAGCCCACCCATCCGGCGCTTGTAACCGGTGCAAAGGTTAATGTCGTATTTAAGCCGGATCGGAGTACCTTTAACGGCGTGACTGAGCTTCAGGCTACTATTAATGCGGTGGAGTAGGGCTGCCCAGGAAACTTTTCCTAAACTCCTTCGATACCTTAAAGAGATAGATTTTTTAATTTATGGTATAATTAGGACTGGAGATATTAAGCTATGGGCATGACCTCCGTAAAATTAAGAGTAATGAACCTATCTGATAGAAATAGAGGGTACTCAGGGGATTTTTTGGTTGATAGCGGCGCAACATATACAGTTTTACCAACAGATGAGCTTAAAAAATTAGGAATCGAACCGGAGCGGGAGGAGCAGTTTTCGCTGGCCGATGGACGTATCATTAAAAGAATGCTTGGAAACGCTCTTTTTGAGTACAACGGTATAGTCGGCGCCTCCCCAGTAATGTTTGGTGAGATGGATGATACGCCGTTACTAGGTGCTTACACCCTGGAATCATTAGGACTTAATTTTGATCCACTTAAGCGGGCAATTTATAAGGCGCAGCTTAGGATGTGATCTTGGTGTATAAACACAATATATGAACTATATCGTTGTCGGGTTGGATTTTTAAGAAACATAGTTGATTGCTGAATTATTGTATTATAAGCTCTCATGAATTAGGGAGGGTATTCTATGGCAAGTGCGTACTTTGCAGAAAATCGTGGTCCTAGACAACAACCTACATGGCCAAGAACTGATGCAGAGAGAAAGGAGTACTTGGACAGACTTTTTAGTTACGCAAATTTTGGAGATGTACGCCCGTCAGAGACGCGACAACATCCAGTAAGACCTCCCCTAGCTGAGGCAGAGTTTTCTGGAGGGGCTTCAGTTGATGGAGTTGCTGCAGTTTTTTCCCCAGCTCGTAGTCGAAATGTAGGTACCGCCATTGCTCCTTCCGCCGTATCGCATGCCCATGTAGCAGCGATTGAGCACGAGGGTTTTCTTCAGGATTTCTTTAATGCTCTAATGCATAAACTTTCTGACTTAGTTGAGCAGTTTACGCCTAAATCAAAAACACCTGCGGAACCGAAATCGTAAGAACAAAGAGGAAGAGTAAGATTTTAGCGATATTATCCTTCATATTGGAGGTGTCTAGTATCGGCATAAGATTCGTTGACTTTAGGGCGGGGAGCATCTTTTTTATAATTTTATAAAAATCTAGCATTTTCAACATGTTATGAATCGCTAAAATGTTAACCCCACACTGGGACCGCGGGCTTCCAGCCCGCTACGAAGTGCTATTAAATACTTTTGCGGGCTGGAAGCCCGCGGTCCCAGTAGGAGGTCCCTCACCTCTCATTCACTGCCACCACCTTTAAAATCTTATCTTCTAGGCCGCGAACCACCGTCGCCATATTCTTTGCGGCCTTATCAATCGCCTCTAATGCCTGTAGTGTCGCAGCCGGTGTATGTGTCTGACCGGCCTGAGCTACAAACACCATTGCTACGATCTCCTGCAGCGGATTATTTAGATCATTTCTAAGATCTGCCCCTAGATCACGGATCTTATCGGAAAGGACCGCTTTTTGCTCTGTTTTTCGATTAATGCGAGGAGTGGTTGCCTGACTTATGCGCCGCGCCGAGGTGAACTGATACCCAGATTCTGCAAGCTCTTTATGCACATGCTTACTGAGATCTCCAACTACAACTACATCAGGTGGGGCCTTCATCTGTGCAAGTGCCTTACGCAGGTTCACGACACCACCATCTGGTAATACGGCTGCTGAAACAACAAGATTTATCTTTCGGCGCGCTAGTATTAGTTTTGCAAGATCTATTGTCGGTGCATACATGATCGAGCACCCGGGAATCGCAAGTGTCAGCTCCATCGTGATCTCCTTAGCCATCTCCTGACTAGAGTTGACAACTAGGACTGAGTATTCCTCCTCGGGAATAAGGCCCCTTACACCCTGTTTTAATGGAAGGATCGATGTTTTGTTTGGGTTTGCTGGCTCAGGCTTAAAGCTCAGCTGTATCCTTCTTCTCTTAAAAACCTGGGCAAAACTCACGAATTTCTCCTGTGTGCTAATAAACCACTATTATAATGATGCACAGCTAGGCGGATAGATATGGGGTAGTAAGCAGAAAATAAGGATAATTTAGGAATATTTTAATAACGCAGTCTCATCTTAACTCAGGTACCGGTTTTATATCTATATTAGTCATCTATGAATATCGTTGTACTAGATTCAAGTCCGGCAAGTCGAGCTACTCTGGTTGGGCGGGTGCAGGAGGCGGTCCGTCAGGGTGAGTTGCGGCGCATTGAAATCGTAGAGGTTGAGCCTCAGGCGCTGGAGAGCTTTGATGGCGGACAGACGATCGGCTGCCTAATAGGACCAGGCAGCTTTGAAAATCTAGCAGGCACAGTTGAGCTCGCTCGACTGCACTTTGGTGCCGGGTTGATCGGTATTGTGCTCGAAAACGAGACCTATGCCGCAAGTGCTGTTGCCTTGAGAAAGCAGTTTAATCTTCCGATCATGCCACTCGGCGATCTGGCTCAGCTAGTAAGCTTCGCTATAGACTGTGACGCACGCGCTGCAAGCGGCGGAGCAGCTAATCGAAATCGAGGTGTGGTAGGAGTCATACAATTAAAAGGTGGTGTTGGTACAACCACGGTAACATCCTCTCTTGCTAGCTGTTGGGCTAGGCATGGACTTACCGTAGCGATGGTAGATCTTGATGATGTTGGTCCTACATTAACGGAATGGGCGCGTGTTGGATCAGCGCAGCGCACCGTTTGTGCTGAGTTGTTAAGACAAGGGGAGGTTCCGGCAAACCGTATTAATGAACTTCTTCATCCAGTTGAGGGATTTGAGGGGCGACTATTTGTGGTTGGCCAGCCGGAGCGGTATAATGAAAGTTTTCATTTTAAAGCTGATGTACTTGAGGGTGCGCCTAGTTCAGCTGAGTTTATCTATTCACTAATTTCCCATCTGCGTGCTGAGTTCGATGCCGTTATCATAGATATGGGACGCTCCTGGGGCGTTTCAACATTTGCTGCATTTCCGCTCTGTCAGCAGATAATGCTAGTTACAGACGATGATGGTCTTTCAGTGCGGCGTACCTTGGATGGATTACAACGGCTAAAAAAAGAATCTGACGACCCCGAGGAGTTTGATCTCACCCGCTGGAGCCTTATACTAAATGCCTATACAGGTCGGCTGCTATCACCAAAAGAGCTGGCTGTAGCAATTCGTGATATGGAGCTATTTCCGGCCGAGTCTGCTCTTTATACAATCCCTTTCTCTGAGAAAGGTCGTCAATGGGGTGCTCCCGGCGTTACCATGTATGATATCGGTGATGAAAAGACACAGTATGTTTTTAAGAAAATAGCGTATAATTTAATCCCATTCCGATTCGATGCCGGTGCCGAGCAGCCATTTATGGGCAAGATTCTCAAGAAGTGGCAGAGCCTGATTAAGGCGGCGTAGCGCAGCTAGCTCGTGAATTACTAGGAAACTTTTATCTCCAATTATCGAAGATATATATAAGGCAAGTTCGAGTTTATGCTTGACACTATGTCTTAATTTTGAGACAATAAGGAGGCCCGGTGATTAAGGTATTACCGCAGTGCGTACGGGAGTTGAAAGATCTAGATTTGAGTGTTGATTTACGTGGAGAGCTGTCTGACTATCTTCGAATGTTAGAGGTAGGTTTGCGGCTGAGATTGCCGGTTTCACGTCCAATGCCACAAATTGGCAAAGCTGTGCATGAGCTGCGCATGCATGATGCTTCCGGCCAGTATAGAGTTTTTTACTTATTATCGGTGCACGGCGATATCTGGGTGCTTGCTGCATTTAAGAAAAAGACAAGGGAGACCCCATGGCACAGAATGGAACTCGTAAGAAAAAGAGTAAGGGAGATAAAATGAGTATTTATAATGAAGCAAAGCAGCTTGCAGAGCTGTTGGATATTAGTGTTGAGCGCAGCCTTGCTTCGGTAGTCAAAGCTAGGTTGGTTAAGGCGATTATCGATGAGCGAGAGAGGAGTCGACTTACCCATGCAGAGCTTGCAAGGCGCTCAGGGCTTCCGCGTAGCGCCGTTACCGGCATTCTCTCCGGTAGTTTAAAGCACATTACGATCGATCGTTTGTTAAGGCTCGCTGTGGCTCTTAAGCTCATGGTTGAATTTGAAATTAGGAAGGCTGCATAACTAAGCTTTTCGCATCTATTTTTTCCAGATTTACTATTTCCTCAGTTTAGATCATTATTGTGCCAGCATAATTAATGTATTGAATGGACTAGCATGGCAGTTATCGAAGCTTCTATCGAAAAAGAATCACGGGATCGGTATTTAACCTATGCCCTTAGTGTCGTCTCCGGACGGGCGCTGCCTGATATTCGGGATGGGCTTAAACCTGTACAGCGGCGCATTCTCTTCGCCATGTTAAACGACCTTAATTTAAAGCCGGAAGGAAGTCACCGTAAGTCGGCTGCGGTAGTTGGTCAGGTGCTGGCGCGTTTTCATCCGCACGGTGATGTCGCTTGCTACGAAGCGATGGTAAGAATGGCGCAGAGCTTTTCATTACGTTATCCATTAGTTGATGGACAGGGAAACTTCGGCTCAATGGATGGGGATAGTGCGGCTGCCTACAGATATACAGAAGCTAAACTTCTACCTCTGGCGCTTGAGGTTATTGGTGAAATTAATGAGGAAACCGTAGAGTTTCGCGCTAATTTTGACGGTACCGCAGT